>DBGEDL010000071.1:0-32076 GCA_048375035.1 Collinsella sp. | reverse complement strand
CCAAAGATTCTCGGTCTGGTCACCATCATGCCTTTCCTCGTCATCTTCTCATCTCTGATGGGTATCATCGGTGCATACGGTACGGCATTCATCGGACATATTCTCCCACCGGATGACCTTACCGATTTTCAGTCCTCTGCTCTACCAACTGAGCTACCCAGCCATTTGAGGTGTGCCTTGTTTCAAGGCTTGATTAGTATAACCAAGGACGCGTTCCGGTCAACCGAGAATTTCAAAAAAGTTTTTGAGCACAGCCTCGGTTCTTTAAATCGGCACGTCAGAGGCATCAGCCGGCAGCAAGAAGTTTTTCGCTCAGAGCCGCACGGGCAAACTCACTTGGCGTCATTCCTTCAGCCGCCGCCCGACGACGAATCGCCTCCTTCATCCCTAGGGGAATCTTGACCGATAGCGTTGCCGTCCCTTCGCTTGAGAGCGGAGGCCGCCCGTGCACGATCCCCCCAACGGTATGCTCGCCGTCCGGAAACCCGCCATGCTCGTACGACTCGCACCACGCGTCAATCATTTCATCCGTTACAACCTGACCATTGGCAGCCGTATACGCCTTGCTCATCATCGACCCCTCTGCCGAGCTTGCTCGATCTCTTGCCAGAATTTCTTCTGAACCGGAGACAGGGCATGAATAATGAGCCATCCACGAATTAGTTCGACTGCAACAAGTTCCACACTTCGACCATCTGGAAGCCATCCAATGGCAAGCCATCTCGGCGGCTCGTCCTCCGACTCGCGGCGAATGCACTCAGTAACCGCGAACCAGGCACCAAGCACTTGCTTTTCCGTCAAGTGTTTTTTGGCGTTGGGATGGATCTCAACATCCATGCATCTTCTCCTCCATCTTACCCAATTTCGTATGACGAAAGTCCGCTGTCGCCAATTCTTACGCCGGCACTTGTTGAAAGGCGGGAGGTGTAGCGAGGATTGAAGGGCGTTCCAGCACCGCCCAGGCACCGGGACAGGAACACATGCGCCAAGGACGGACGTTTTCGTAGCATGCGAGGATGCTGCCGTTGCGGTCGATAAAAGCAATGTCCATGGGGTAGGCCATAAAGCAGGTGTGGACCGAAGAGCAGCGTGGGAACGCCATGACGAGCGGCAACCCGTTGGCGGCAATCGGAGACCGTCCCAGCATGCCGCGCAGGCGCACGGCAAACGACTCCGCCACCACAAACTCGGCAGGCGTCCAACCCAGCCTGTTGAGCGCCCGCGCGTAGGCAATGTAGGATGAGGCCGCGGTCACATAACCACCCCCGGACGCCACGGATCGACCGTCACTGCGCGCTCGTGCGACAACTTTGCCGGTGCCCCCAGCGAAACGCCAGCGATGCTGAGCGAGCTCGGCCACGGCTCGTAGCGCATGGTGCAGGTATAGGTCCTAAACGTACCGGAAAGCGAAAGCAGACCGCCATCCGATGTCGTCGTACCCTGCTCGCTCGAGACCTCAATCTGCAAGTCATAGCCTTCCATGGCATGTTGGATCTGAGCCTGAACGGTCGCGGAGGCATCGATGGAGCTGCCATCGACCTCCCCGCTCGGCGCCACGGCATGCGCTAGCACGATATCGGGCACCACGCGATCGAAGCACGCGACCGCGCCGGCAAAGACCATGACGTTGTATACGATAAGCGCCAGAACCAGCAGGACGGGCGTGACCACGGCCATCTCGACCGTCGCCTGGGCGCGCTCCTCGCACAGGCGCGTGCGGATGCCCATTACGATCCACCGCCCAGGGCACCCGCCAGTGTGGCGACATCGACGGTAAGTGGGATGGAACCGCCGCCGGGCAGCGGAATCTCCGCAAGCGTGAACACCGTGCCGCTGATGGTGCGCTCGACTTGATATTCCAGCGCCTCGCAAAGTGCCTTGGGGTCGGTCACGCCCAACGGAATACTTCGTAGCTTGACCTGCGCATTAGAAAGACCTGTGATGTCAGACCCCGGGCTCTTGATGACGTTGGCGGTGTCGGTCAGCACCGGCTTTCGCAGGCGCAAGTCGCACGGCTCCAAGCCTAGCGCCGCCACGGACGCCGAAACGGTATCGCCGAGCCACGATGCAATGGAGCCCAGCGTGCCACTGCCCCCTCCCAGGCCATCGATCATCTCATCCATAAGCTCGTCGGCCGAGCCTTGGATGTCTCCGTATCCCACAAGCAGCCGTCCCCAAACATCCATGACGCCATCGAGTACGTCGGCAACGCCACCCGAACGCTCCTCCAACGTCGAGAAAAACCGCGAGAGAACGTTGTTCTGCGCCGTCGCGTTATCGGGCGCCAGCACCGCGGCAGAGATAGCACCGCGATCACCAAGCCTGACTGCCGTGTTAAACGAAGAGCTGAGCTCATCGGGGCTCGAGATAGAACCCGAAACCGCAAGGGCGACCACGCCGTTACGACCGGGCGGAGCGATACGCGGGCGCTCGCCCGAAAGCGCTTTAATAGCCTGGTCAAATGCATTGCCCGCACGGTCAGCCTCGTCCTCGGTCTGGCGCATGAGCTCGAGCTCTTTGTTGCGGCATTCGACGTAGTCTTCCAGAGCGTCTTTGAATCGATCAAAGTGGTGCTCGAAGCCGTTTTCGATAGAAGTCGAAGGAGCCGCAACGGCGCCGAGCGACGAAACGCCAAAATGGCATCTATTGCATCTGTCCTGCCCGTCATAATCAGCAACCGAGGCTAGCCCGCCTGGCGTCCCTTTCTTATAGTTGGGGCAGCTCGTTCCATAATGCAGATACGTTTTGTCATCGTTGATACTAGTTGGCCACACCGCATCGGTATAGAGTTCCGTCGCTCGCACCTCGTCAGTGTTGCGCGGCAACAGCGGGATATAGGAAGCGACTTCATCTCCGTCCTCGGTTACATATGCGCGATTGACCTCTGTACTCGCATAGGTGTAAAACGCCTTGCGCGCCGCCGACTCCGCCTTCGTCTCGACGCTTGAACCCTGCGGTTTTTCGTCTACCAGACGCTGACGGTAGTAGGCTTTTGCGCGGTCGAGCGCCACTTGCGGCTCCCACGTAACGCTCGAGGCATAATGCGGGTTCTGCTCACCTGAGAGCTTTGCCAAACTCCTCGCGCGTTCCCACATGCATGAGCAACTGCCGACCGAAGCCGGATCCGACCCGCCGCAATCTGCAAGCCAGGCGCGCTCTTTTGCTTTCGCCGTATCCTCAGATGCCTCCTTCAGCTTCTTGGCTGCGAGCTCTAAATCATCTGATGTGTCCTTAATGGTATCGGTCGAGATCTCGGACCCCTCGAGCGCAACGAAATCCGACTCGGACGTCCTGGGCACGGCAAGTGCCGTACCGGTATAGGTCACACCATCGGTATCCTGCGCCGACACGGCCTGCGTAGCTCGCGCGGCAACCAGATATGGTAGAGCCGTCTCGATTTTCTGCAGGCCCTTGGAGGCACTTTTGGAAAACTTGTTGCGCGTTTTAATGATCTCGATTCCCGTGTCGACCATATCGCCCGCGGCAAGCTCGGCACCCGGAATAAGGATGGCGACCAAGCCGGTGCCGATCGTGGCAAACCCCGCCAGGCCCAAACTCAAAATGCTCGCATCCACCACCGTCGCAGCCGTGTGGTAGGACGACACCACATTGGCGCCTGCCAGCGCGCCGCTATCGGCAGCCACCTGGGTGTCCCCCGCGCGCGACATACTCCATACCGCCGCCGTCGACGAAAACAGCAACGTGAGCACCACCAAGATGACCACCGCAGAGGAGAGCGTGGTATAGGCACCGTCTTCGATAAACAGGTCGATCCCGGCTCGACCCATAAAGCCGCCTCGCTTGCAGCGAGCACGCGGTCGGCAACGGCCCGCAAACCCCCTCGTCACCCTCAACAGGCAGCGCTTAATCCCATGCAGCAATCCATGAATCATAATCTCCCTCCAGCCACTCGGGACGCGATTGGTACGAGACGTCGACCTTAAGCTCGACATAGCCGTTTTGGCCTGCGCTACCCATAGCCTGCGCAAACGCACCGATCACGGGTAGCGGTTTAACCTCGCCGGTAACGGAAACGAACGAGACGCCGCCCGCATCGGCCCGACCAAGCTCGATATCCCACGACAGGGGCCCGCCGGCATGGAAAATCGAAACGTCTGGCACCGCGGCAAGTCGGCGGCGCGCAAACTCCTTAAGGTCCTCGTCATCCCCCACCGTCGTCGTGGTCATGAGCCGCGCGGTCTCGGCGGCGGCAGACTCCATGACCGCGCGTGTATAGAGCAGGCACACCGGCTGTAGCGCCATCAGGACGAGCGTCAGAAACGTCGGCAGCAGGAATGCCGCCTCGACCGTAGACTGCGCCCGGTCCTCGCGCGCAGCATCAATACAGCACGATGTCCTTAGCACCCGCAGCAGCGTCGACAACCGATGTCGAGGTGACGCCGTGAGACGCCGCCCGCTCGACCAGCGCCGCCAAACGCCCATCGGCACCGGCACGCCAAAGCCCGGCGATCGCCAGCACGATGGAAAGCAGTGCCACCGTGACGATGGCGTATTCGACCGTTGCCTGGGCAGATTCCTCACGCAGGACATCATGCATTTCACGACCCCTCCTTTGAGTTCGTTGTCTGTGGGGTCAGGCGGACCACGCGCAGGCGACACGAAGTATCACCAGCATCCGCGGCAACCGTCACCATATCGACCCAGCCGCGTCCGTCGCGCACGATGGCGCCCCACACGTTGCCCTTGATGTCGAGATAGCCGCTCAGAGCAAGTTGCGCCGTGGGCACCTCGCGATAGGCACGCAGCATATCCGCCGCCGCTTCGGTCATCGGTCGGTCCTCGGACCATGCAAGCCGGACCGCAATCGCGTTGCCCTCAGGCGAATCCGTCGCAGTGCCAGACCGCTTGTCGAGCGTCCGCAGAAAAGTTTGCGCCGTGACAGCGACATCCGAATCGTCTGCATCTCGCATCTCATCTTTTTGAGACGCCACCGCCGAATCTGAGCCCAAATCGGAGGCGGTCCAAGGACGCTGCTGCCGCGCGGCGTTAAGCCCCCAAAGCACCGCCGCTATCGCCACGGTCAGGCAAGCAAACACCAGCAGCACCCCGATGGGGCGCTCGCCCTCTACAGGCTGTTGATGCCCTCGCTGATAGCGTTCCATAGATCTTGGACCTTGCCCTTAAATGCGACGATGGCGATAATCGCGATCACCACGAGCACGCCGACCAAGATGGCATACTCGGTGGTACCCTGTGCACTCTCCTCCTGCAATAGTTCCTTGGCGCGCTGACGAACATGTGCCGCCCGGCAAAACGCCCAGCCCTGGACCTTGCCAGCAGCGTCAGTCATCGTGTTCATGTATTCCTCCCTACATCATCCCGCCTGCTCCCAGCAGCGGGCCCAATATGGACAGAAGCAACGCCGGCAAGATGAGCGTGCCGGTGGGAATCAGCAGCTTGACGGGCGCACGCTCGATCTCGCGCTCGACCGCGGCGCGATGAGCCGCACGGATCTCGCGACTTTGAGCGGCCAGCGTCTCGGCAAGTGGGGCACCCAGGGCGAGCGCCTGCCCCACCGTGATGGCAAAGGTCTCGAGCGCTCGCACGTCCAGGTCGCGCGCAGCGGCCAACAACTCGTCCTCACGCGTGCCCACGCCCACCTGCCACGCCATGCAGGCGCGCTCAAGGCGAAGAGCCAGCACTGACCGGCGGTTGGCGCAGAAAATCTCAAGCGCCGCATCAAACGAAAGACCGGCCGAAAGACCCAAGCGCACAACATCGATCATCTCGGACACTTCGCCGAGCGACACTCGCGCCGGGCCGCCCGCTCCAACCGCGCCCTTCACTCGCGCGGTCAGAGCATCGACCACCGAGCGACCCGCGGCAGCGACCAGCACCGCCTCGCGCTTGCAGGCCCCTGCGATCTTGCGTGCATCCGCCCGATCCAAACCCGTCGCGACAAATACACTCAGGGCGCACAGGCAAGCCGCAACTGCAACCGGGGCGCTCATAGCTCCACCCGCATAATGCGCCGGATAACCACCAGGGCAACGGCGTTGAGGGCAAGACCCAGCACCACAGCGCCCGCGCCGGCAGGCGTTGCAAGACCGCGACGAAAATCTGCCGAAAGCAGCGCCAACACCGCGCACATGCCCGCCGGCATCGCCGCGACCATATGCGCAGACATGCGAGCCTGCGACGTCTTAACATCCAGGCGGCGCTTGAGCTCAATGCGCTCCCCCACCATGCTCGACGCCTCGGACAGTAAGTCGGCAAGCGGAGCGCCGGTGCGCTGAGACACCTTAAGCGCCAAGGTCACAAGCGAAAGACCGGGGGCGTCGATACGCACGAGCAAGTCATCGAGCGCGTCGGTCGCCGAGATGCCGCAATCGATCGCCGCCGCCACCCGCAAAAACTCGGCATGCACTGGCTCTTGCGCATGAGCGCCCACAAAGCGCATGCCCTGGGCCAGCGAATGTCCCGAGGCAAGCGACATGGAAAGTGCGGTAAACGCCTCGGGCATTGCCTCTTCTGCATCGTGTTGCTCGCACCGGCTCTCAAAGCCATCCCGAGCGGCACCAACGGCAAACGGAGCAACAAGTCCCAAGGCAAATCCGAGGAGCGATAACGACACCATCGTTAGTAAAACGCAGCAGACACCGCTCGATAGCAGCAGAAACGCCAAACGTCCCGAAGCATCTTCGATCACGAGGCCAAGGCGATGCGCCGGAGCCAGCGATGCCCACGAACGGGCGATCTTTTTCAGCAGATCGTTTTCCACCAGCTCACGCGGCAGCCTCTCTGCCACCGTCTCGAGCGCCTGACGCGCCAGCTCCGCCGGCGGTACCTGCGGCACACGAGGTTCCGCCCCGCACGCCGTCGCGACAGAAAGCCCTGCCAAGCCCCCTACGACGAGGGGCACAGTGATCTCCATTCGTCCACCTCCTCTTGTGTGAGCGTCCCCGACCGCAGACCTTCTGCGATAAACGGCGGCTCGCGGTCAAGCGTCCAGGTGCGCTCGGCGGCATCGAACGTCACATAGCGCTCGAGCTCTACGCCACCCGATGCGGCGCGTCGCACCCCCGAATACGAGGAGACGAAACGCCTGCCATCGGCGTGGCGCTCGGACATCACGATGCCGTCGAGCGCCATGGCAATCTGCTCCTCGATGAGCTCGCTCGGCAGATCGATGCCATAACGTGCAAGCAACGTCAGACGCACCACGGTCTCCTGTTCTGAACCCGCATGAAGTGTGGTGAGCGACCCGTCGTGGCCCGTGTTCATGGCCTGCAACATGTCGCAGCACTCGGCACCGCGCACCTCGCCCACCACGATGCGGTCGGGGCGCATGCGCAGGGCATTAGTCACCAGGTCGCGGATCGTCACCGCGCCCTCACCCTCAATTGAAGCCTCGCGCGCCTCTAGGCGCACCACATGCGGATGATGCGCAAACTTGAGCTCGGCAGAATCCTCGATCGTCACGATGCGCTCACCGGTGGAAATCTCGCATGACAACGCGTTGAGCAGGGTGGTCTTACCAGATCCCGTGCCCCCCCGCAACCGCCAGATCCTGTCGCAGCGACACCGCGCACGACAGCAGCTGCGCATACCAAAGCGGCAGCGATCCCAACCCCACGAGCTCGTCCAGCGAGCAGATACGGTCCGAGAACTTTCGGATGGTGAGAATCGGTCCGTCAATCGCCACAGGCGGAATCACCGCGTTGACGCGATAGCCCGTTTTGAGGCGGGCGTTGACGATGGGGCTGCGCTCGTCGATACGGCGGCCAAGTGGCGAGATAATGCGGTCGATAAGCACACGGATCTGCTCATCATCCTCAAACGCATGCTCGATGGGGTACAAGACGCCGCCGCGTTCAAAGAAAGCCGAGCGGCAGCCGTTGATCATGATCTCGGTAACGGTGTCGTCCTCGATGAGCGGCTGCAACGGCCCCAAGCCCACCACGTCATCCAAAATCTCGTCGATGATGGTCTCGCGCTCGGGCGTCGCGAGATCGGTCGGCTCCTCAACATTGAGCGCCGCCTCCACCGCAGGACGCAATTCCGAGCGGGCAAGTGCCGGGTCGATATAGGCGCTGATACGCGCCACTTCGTCATAACCCATGCGGTCCATCACGGCGCGCTTGGTGCGTCGTTTCACGGCGCGGCGACGCCCCGCATCTACAGGCGCTGCCGCCGCCGCAGCGCCGGCAGCCTTAATCCTCGTTTGCAGGCTCATCGCTGATCACCCTCGCGCGACCAGGGAAGGCGGATACGCGGGCGTTCGGTGCGCGTTGCACGGTCGGCGACCATATCGCTCCAAGGGCCGACGGCGCACCCCAGTTCCACGAGCATCTCGCGCGTGGCCTCGCGCACGCTAGTCGCAAAAGCGCTGGTCTGCCCCACTGCCTCGTCAGCGCGCCCAAACGCCATGAGCGCGGCGAGATCCTGCCCGCCATCGGCGATACGAATCTTGGAGCTCAACGCACAGGCAATCTCAAAGCGCATGGCGACGTCCTCGTCTGCCCCGCGCGCACCGAACCGGTTGAACACGGCGCTCATGCGCGTGCGCGGCACACCTACTCGACCTGCCAGTTCAATGACGCGCGATGCCGATGCCGCGGACGACACCGCCGCATCGCCAACGACCAGGCAACGGTCGCTCGCCGCCACCGCAGCCGCCACGGCGTCGCCCCAAAAGACCGAGGTATCGATAAAGACCACGTCGGATTCGCGACGCAGAACATCAAGCAGTAGCTCCACCGGACGTGCCATGAGCTCGGCTTGCTCGGGCGCCGCGACGGGACCCCAGAGCGTAACGCCCGGTGCCACGCGCATCGATGTGGCTACGATATCCGGCTCGGTGAGCGTGCCCGCCGCCGACGGCTCGATAAGTGCCGCCATATCGCGCGGAGCATCGACGCCTAACAAGTCGTAAAGGTTTCCAAACATCAAGTCCAGGTCGAGCACGGCGGCACGCAAGCCCAACAGCGACGATGTGTGTGCCATGGTGGCAACGATCGTCGACTTGCCGCAACCGCCCGAACCCGAAATGGCGCAGATGACCGGAGCTCGATGCTGCGGAGTGACAACGTCTGCCGGCGGCATCGGAGGCGGCGGGGCGGGCGTCGGCGACAGCGTCCCCGTCTCCCCCGCCGCAACCACACGCTGCGTCCAAGCCGGCATGGCAGCTTGTTCGGTCTGCAAGGCAGGCTCGTTCTGTGCAATCTGCTCATGCTGCATCAGCGACAACTCGCCGCACCCGGCAAAGCCCTCAACTTCGTCGAGTTCATCCGCCAGATTCACGCCGTGCACGTATCCCATATCTACAGCCGGGGAGTCGCCAACATGCTGTGCCGGCCCTCCAGCGTCATCGTATACAAGGGGGTTCCGGGGGCGCCGACCATGCTCGGCTTCCGCTTTTCCATAATCATCAACACGCGGGCCTCTTGTAGCGCGAGGCGCCCCGGGTTCCCTATCAACAAAAGCATCGGGCTCAATCGTCATGCGCCGATCGGAATCAACCGCTCCCTCGCCCGCGCGCCCGTTGCCGCATATACTGTGCGCAGCGATGACCTCGGTCGCCCCCGCGCGAAACAGCCCCTCGATATCCGACGGATCGAGCGCTTCTATCAACACGACCACGCGACTCACGCGGCCTTCGGCCGTCAGGCGCGCAACAGTCTTGCGCACATCTTCGGTATCGAACAGAGACGCCGCGATGATGGCAGCCCCGCGGCGCGACGGAAACGCCCGCGCCATGGAAACCAGCCCGCCCAGGTCACCCACGCGAAGCACCTGTGCACCCGCATCACGGCCCTCGACTTCCCGCTGCAACAGCCCGTAATCGCCGCACGCGCAGCACGCAAGCCAGATCGCCTTCATCACTCGTCGCCTCCGCTCTTTTTGCCGCGCGCCGTGGCGGGAATCGTCAAGCTGACCGTTCCCTTGCCCGAGGCTCCCAGCAGTTCCTTGACGTCTTCGGGGTCAGCCGCCAGCGTCACCCATTCGATCTTGCCCTCGCGCGTGGCACCGGAATTCTCACTGGTATCGATCACGTGCGCGCCGCACAGCCGATCGGTTACGCCGTCTTTTTGCACATACACATCCACGTAGCTGCCCACGCCCGTAGCACCGCCGACCGAGTGCTCGGCATCGACCGCCACCGAAACGGCGACCTTGCCCTTAGGCACCTCGAGCTTGTGGCTCTCGGCCTTGGTGTAGACATTGCAGATCACGGCGTTTTTGGGAATACGCGAAGTCGTCACGTCGCCGCGCACCTGGCGCAGCTCGGTCGCCGCGTCACGCGGCAGCAGACTCGTCAGCCATTCCTGGGTTATGACATTGGTCTCATCGAGGGTCTCGCCCACATCGATATCGCGCGCCGCGACGCATACCTCGACGCGATCGCCACCGTACTTGGCCAAGGTCTCAGCCTGGACCTGTTCGGCTTGCGAGCGGATCGACGAGCCGTAAACCATGCAGAGCAGAGCAGCGAGCACGCCCGCGACCAGACTGATGGCGATGCGTTTGCTCTTGTTCACGGCCGCTCCTCTCATGGCAGTGCCGGGCGAATGCCCGTACCACCATTGTCTGGGCGGTCAGAGTGCAAAGCGGCGCAATCGCGATCTTGGTTTTCGATGTCAAACCAATCGCCGACCAAAAGCTAACCAGCCCGTCAAGCTCATGGCAAGGTTTTGGTCAGCACGTCAGCAAACTGCATGTTTCGAGGCTTTCCCGCAGCAAAAAAGCCGTCTCCCGAACAGTTGGAAGACGGCTGTCATAGGAAAAATCAATTACAGATGAACATCGGGATCGAGCATTTGAGCGCTCACGCGCATGGATGACGCCAGGTTTTGGAACGTTTCCAGACGCAGGCTGTCGATCTGCCCGGCGTCCTCGGCCTCGCGAACGGCGCAGCCCGGCTCATGGGTATGCGTGCAATCGCCAAACCGGCACGCGCGCGATGCCTCGACAATCTCGGGGAAGGCGCGCGCCAGACCCCGCTCGTGACCCACGAGCGGTAGGCTGCGCAGGCCCGGGGCATCGGCGATCACGCCGGCGTCGCCCGGCAGCGCCACCATCACGCGCGCGACGGTAGTGTGACGGCCCTGGTCGTCGCGTTCGCGCACACCGCCAGTCGCCAACGTATCGTGGCCCAGCAGTGCATTGAGCAGCGTCGACTTGCCGGCACCCGACTCGCCCAGAATCATGGCGCAGCTCCCGGCGGGCACGCAGGTGCGCACCTCGTCCAGGCCACGGCCCTCGGCAGAAGATGTCACGATCACGCACACGTCCGGGCCCACCAGGCGGCGCACGCGGTCCAGATCGCGCTCGAGCTCCTCGGCATCGCAGCGGTCAGCTTTGGTGAGCACCACCACCGGCTCGGCATCGCAGTCGAGCGCCAACACCAACGAGCGCGCCACGCGGTCGAGCAGCACCTCGCCGGCACCGAGCGCCTGCACGATGAGCACGCTATCCACGTTGGAGCAGAGCACCTGACGCTCTCCGCGGGCACGGCCGCGCCAACGCTCAAAGCTCGTACGGCGCGGCAGAACGCACTCAATCACGCCCATATCGTGCCCGGGAGCGCGGCGCACCGCCACACGGTCGCCCACGGCGGGCAGCAGGACCTCGTCCTCGCCGCGCGACTTAGCAAACCCCACGGCATGCTCGGCGCGGAAGGTATCATTGGCAGTCGCCACCAGCGGAAACCCGCGATCCAAGCGCACCACGGCGCCAAGCTGCATCTGCTCGGGCTCCTCGGCATGTGCGCAGAAATCATCAAAGGCAGTCTGCTGGGCTTCATCGACCGGCAGGTCATCAAACGCCGGAACATCCTGCAGCGCATCGAGCCCCGGTACGCTCGCCAACAACTCCTCGGCAGACGCGGGAGCCTCGGTCGCAAGCTTCCGACGACGATCGCGCTTGGCCCGCGCCCCCGTCGTCTTTTTCTTCGCCTTAGCCTTAGCCTTGCCCACAAGCGCCTCCCAGCACCATAAATCACAACTGAGCAGGTATTTTAAATCAAAAAGAGCTGGCCGGGCAAAGCCCGACCAGCTCACACACTTTCCCTCAGCTTATGGTCCCGAGAGGTTATCCGAAGGCCCGCCCGCCGGGAGGGGTTTCCTAAGGGCACATCCCGCAGCCGCAACGCGGCGAGGACGTGCCCGTGGAAACCCCGCAGGCGGGCAGGCCCGGGCAGGTTAACTTACTCCTTTTCCACCGCGCGCATGATCGCCTTGTAGATCTCCATCAGCGGAATGATCAGGAAGGCAAGGCCCAGCGCGGCAAGAACGCCCTTGAGCTCAAGCGTCACGGGGCCAAAGAACATCTCGGCAAGCGTCGGCTGCACGGTCACGATCACCGTCAGCACCAGTGCCAGCGCGGCGGAAGCCCACAGCCACTTGTTCTGCTTCTTCATGGTGAACAGCGACGCACGACGGCTGCGCATATTGAAGCAGTGGAAAATCTCGACCATGTTGAGCGTGATGAACGCCATCATCACGCCTTCCTCGTCGGCATTGCCGGCGATCATATCGGCGATGTGGATGTAGCCCATGTCAAAGTACACGCCCACAAAGAAGCTCGCCAGCACCAGCACGGTGATGATTAGGCCCTGGACCACACAGTCCAGGCCCATATTGCCGGCAAAGACACCGTCCTTGGCGTTGCGCGGCTTGCGCTTCATGATGTCGCCCTCGGCGTCCTCCATGCCCAGCGCGAGCGCGGGGAAACAGTCGGTGACCAGGTTCACCCACAGTAGCTGCACCGGCTGGAAGATGGTAAAGCCGATGAGCGTGGCGATAAACACCGAGAACACCTCAGCAAGGTTGGCCGAAAGCAGGAACTGGATGACCTTGCGGATGTTGTCGTAGATGCGACGGCCCTCTTCGCAGGCACCGATGATGGTGGCGAAGTTGTCGTCGGCAAGCACCATGTCGGCAACGTTCTTGGTGACGTCGGTGCCGGTGATGCCCATACCGACGCCGATGTCGGCGCGCTTGATGGACGGGGCGTCGTTGACGCCGTCGCCCGTCATGGCCACGATCTGGTCGCGCGACTTCCAAGCCTCGACGATGCGTGTCTTGTGCTCGGGCTGGACGCGGGCGTACACGCCGTAGTCCTCGATGTGCGCGTCGAGCTCCTCGTCGCTCATGCGGTCGAGGTCGGCGCCCGTGATTGCCTGGCCGCGATCGGTGACGATGCCCAGCTGCTTGGCGATGGCCACGGCGGTGTCGATGTGGTCGCCCGTGATCATGACGGTGCGGATACCGGCGTCGTGCGCCTCGCGGATGGCGTCGGCGACCTCGGGGCGGACCGGGTCAATCATGCCGGACAGGCCGCAGAAGACCAGGTCGCGCTCGAGCGCAGCGGGGCTGCAGTCGGCCGGGACCTCGGTGTAGGTGCGGCTTGCCAGCGCCAGCACGCGCAGGGCCTCGTCGGCCATGGCCTTGTTGGCGGCCACGAGCTCGGCGCGACGCTCCTCGGTCAGCGGAACGACCTTGTCGCCCTCGTAGATATGGGTGCATAGGCCGATCACCACGTCGGGCGCGCCCTTGGTGTACTGCTCGTACTCGCCGTCCAGGGTCTCGACGACCACGGACATCATCTTGCGGCCGGAGTCGAACGGGGCCTCGCCCACACGCGGATGCTCGGCGGTCAGGCCGGTGAGCCCCGCCTTGCCGGCGTCGTTGACGAGCGCGCACTCAGTCGGCTCACCCACGGCCTCGCCCAGCTCCTCGTCCCACTGGGCATCGGAGCACAGCGCCATGCCAGCCAGGAACTTCTCCTCGGGCGCGGCGAGCTCGTGCTTGACGACGGTCATCTTGTTTTGGGTAAGGGTACCGGTCTTGTCGGAGCAGATGGTCTGCGTACAGCCGAGGGTCTCGACGGCAGAAAGCTTACGGATGATTGCCTGGCGCTTGGCCATCTTGGTCACGCCAAGCGAAAGGACGATGGTCACGACGGCGACCAGGCCCTCGGGGATGGCAGCGACGGCGAGCGAGACGGCAACCATAAAGGTATCGAGCAAGGCAGTCGGGTCGGTAAGGACGTTACCCACGCCGTGGCGGATGATGTCGACGCCAAAGATGACGACGCAGATGACGATAACCATGATGGTAAGGATGCGGCTGAGCTCGGCGAGCTTCACCTGCAGCGGTGTGAGCTCTTCCTTGGCCTCGGCCAGGGCGCCGGCGATCTTGCCCATCTCGGTGTTCATACCGGTGCCGACCACGACGGCGCGACCGCGGCCGTATACCACGGTGGAACCCATGTAGCACATGTTCTTGCGGTCGCCGAGCGGCACGTCGTCGGTGCCGGCGGCGAGCTCAATGACGTTGGCATGCTTCTCGACGGGCACGGACTCGCCGGTAAGGGCGGCCTCCTCGATCTTCATCGTGGCGCTCTCGAGCACACGGCAGTCGGCCGGGACGGAGTCGCCCGCCTCGAGCATGATCACGTCACCGGGCACGAGCTCGGCGCTCGGCAGGTGCACGAGTTTGCCGTCGCGCAGCACCTTGGACTGCGCCGCGCTCATCTCCTGCAGGGCCTCGAGAGCCTCCTCGCTTTTAGCCTCCTGGACCACGCCTAGCACCGAGTTGACGATAACGACGAACATGATGATGGCGACGTCGGCAAAGTCGGGCTCGCCCTTGACCATACCCGTGAGCGCGCTGATAACGGCGGCAACGATCAGCATGATGACCATGGGGTCGGCCATCTGCTCAAAGAAACGCTTCCACAGCGGCGTTTTCTCGGCTTCCTCGAGCTTGTTAGGGCCTGTCTTGGCGAGGCGCGACGACGCCTCGTCGTTGCTCAGGCCGAGGTTCTCATCGACACCCTGGTCGCTGAGTACCTCCGCCGCGGCGGACAGGTATTCCTTTTGCATATAGAGTCCCCTCCTGGGATTCGGGCCACTCAGCAGATTGATGCCCGATCATAATTCCCAGGAGAAGGGCAAGGGCTCATCAAGGCTGCCGTGCTGAGCGGCAGTTGATAGTGGAGCTATGGTACCCCAAAGCAACGCGTCTAGCCAAAACATTCCAATTGGAAACACGGCTCGAGTGCAACGATGCAGACCGTGTGATGCTCAATATTGATAAAACGTTTTTTCTTCGGAACATCGTCAAACTGAAATATCGCCCAGATAGCAGCGGTCAGAACGGTTGGTAAAGATTTTTCATATACCGTTTTTTCGCAAAAAATGAACTTCTAATTCGGCATACGGTCGATTTTTTGGGGTATTCGGTCGCCATTTCGTTATAATCATCTCAGTTTTATTTCTTATGGTTTATCTATCAGCGCAAGACGATGTCAGATGGAGGTCTGAATGTACAAGCGCACCAAGATTGTATGCACCATGGGTCCCGCCTGCGATAGCGACGAGACCATCCGCGAGATGATCAAGGCGGGCATGAACGTCGCCCGTTTTAACTTCTCGCACGGATCCTACGACGAGCACCACGGTCGCATCGAGCGCGTCCGTCGTATTTCCAAGGAGCTCGGCCTGCCCGTCGGCATCCTGCTCGACACCAAGGGCCCCGAGGTCCGCACCGGCCTTCTGGTCGACGGCAAGAAGGTTGCCGTCAAGACCGGCGATAAGATCGTCGTCACCGCTCAGCCCACGTCCGAGGATTTCCACGGCACCTCTGAGCACATCTCCCTCGACTACCTGGCTCTGCCCTCCGAGGTCGAGAAGGGCTCCCTCATCCTGATCGATGACGGCCTGGTCGCCCTCGAGGTCGAGTCCGTCGACGGCCAGGACATGACCTGCGTCGTCAAGAACGACGGCCTGATCGGCGAGCGCAAGGGCGTCAACATGCCCAACGTCAACATCTCGCTGCCCGCCATCACCGAGCGCGATCGTCAGGACATCCTCTTTGGCCTGACCGAGAACATCGACTACATCGCCGCTTCCTTCATCCGTGACGGCGAATCCGTCCGCGGCATCCGCGAGCTTTGCCGCGAGAACGGCGGCGAGCACGTGACGATCTTCCCGAAGATTGAGTGCGCCCTGGGCGTCGAGAACTTCGACGAGATCCTCGAGGCTTCCGATGGCATCATGGTCGCCCGTGGCGACCTGGGCATCGAGATCAAGCCCGAGCTCGTTCCACACATCCAGAAGGAGATCATCGCCAAGTGCAACGCGGCCTACAAGCCCGTTATCACCGCTACGCAGATGCTCGACTCCATGCAGCAGAACCCGCGCCCGACGCGCGCCGAGGTTGCCGACGTTGCTAACGCCATCTACGACGGCACCGACGCCGTTATGCTCTCTGGCGAGTCCGCTGCCGGTAAGTACCCGGTCGAGGCCGTTAAGATGCAGGCCAGCATTGCTCTCGAGACCGAGAAGTACCTCCCGGCTCACGCTCCGCTCGAGGTTCCGGCTGACGCTCACGGCACCCGCGTCGTCAACAACGTTGTGGGTATGTCCGCTGTGAACATGGCCACCACCGTTGGCGCCAAGTGCATCACCGTGCCGACGACCACCGGTCGTACCGCTCGCCTGATCTCGCACTTCCGTCCCAACATGCCGATCTGCGCGTTCTCCCGCCACGAGTGGGCCGTCCAGCAGATGATTATGTACTGGGGCGTTATCCCGCACCAGGCCGAGATTACTCAGGGCACCGTCAACGGCACGATCGTCAAGGCGATCGAGACCGCTAAGGAGCTCGGCTACGTCGAGGCCGGCGATCTGACCGTCGCTACCGCCGGCGATCCCCGCATGAGCGTTCAGCTCGAGGACAAGGTCTCCTCGACCAACGTCGCTTACGTCGCTCAGGTGCGCTAAAACGCACTTGCAAGCACGCTTGCATTGCAAGGGGCCCGGAAGGCTTTGCCTTCCGGGCCCCTTTTTAGACCTTCTTCGTATGCCGCATCATCGATTTGTGTTCAGTCGCGAACCTTTCCGATGTCGAGCGTACCACCGAAGATGCCCTGCGGCGGGAGTTATTGGTCGATTGGGATGAGCTGTTCGCCGTCAAGCCGGCCAGCTAGCAGCTAGTGATCAGAGGGACTGCGGGAACGTCAGAAGCGGCAGCGCGAGCCGCAAATCCCGCCTCGGTCAGCTCGATGACCTCGGTAAACGTTGCGTCGAAGAATTCCTCGGTCAGTAGGCGGTATGGCGGATGATCGGGCTCACCGGGGTTTTCGCGCACGATCTCGTGCATAACGCCGATGGTCTTGAGCACATACTCCTTCTGAATGGGATACTGCCCAAAACGCGTCGCCGCAGTATACAGGCGGTCGGTCGCACGCGGAATCGAAATAATGCCGAGCGTCTTGCCAAACCAGTCAAAGTCGCCTTGTTTTTTAATGCGGAACTCCTCGCACGGCTTGCCGCCGTGCGCCTCCAGGTACTGATTCACGCGCGTATTCCATACGGTATCGGCCACCAGATGCGACCAGACGCCCAGCGTTAAATCGAGCAACGACTGCGCCACATCTTCGGACGCAAGCGAGAACTCACAGGCGCCGGGACCGACAACCGGCTCGGCATCCCTGTGGCGCTGGGGATAGTGCACACGATTCAGTCGCTCGCGCTCCTCGACAATCGAGGTCGCCGCAGCCGGAGCACCGGCGGGCGAACCATTAAGTAACGGCGCCACATAGGTATCCCAAAACTCATGCTCGCGCGGCTTAGGAATAGGCTCGGGCTGGGCAAAGTGTGTGATGCGGTACGGAATGGGATCGGCAATACCGGGAACCATATAGCCCACAAAGATATCCGGAACCACGCAGCCAAACAAAAAGGCGTTACGATCGCGCACACTATCGGCAAGCGCACCGGTGCGCTCCAGCAAACGCTCCGTTTGAGCGATATGAATGTTCCAGCTTGGCATAGCCACCCCCATAAAAACCTGGATAACTATACCATCCCGGCAAAGCCGCGCGAGCGGCTACGCATGCTCTACGCAGCAACTATTCGACGGCACCGACCTCAGTCCCATACGATGGCACGGGCGCCTCGACCACATGGTGATATCGATCGATATAAATTGCACGGGCACCCAGACGTCGCACCAAATCCTGGTGGTGCGTGCTCATCAAGACCGTCTTGCCCGCCGCAACATAGGCCAGTAAAAAGTTGACCACGATGTCGCATGAATCTTCATCGAGCCCGTTTGTCGGCTCGTCGAGGACCAAGATATCCGGGTTCATCGACACGACAGCCGCCAGCGCCACGCGCTTCTTTTGCCCGCCCGAGAGCTGATAAGGCGAGGCATCGACCAGATCGGCAACCTGGAAAAGCTCCATGGCATCACGCACGCGGCGGTCGAGCTCGTCTGTCGACAGCCCCATCTGCGCGGGGCCAAAGGCGACTTCCTCGCCCACTGTGGCGCAGAACAGCTGGGCGTCGGCATTTTGAAACACGAATCCCACGCGCTGGTGAAAGCGCTGAGCGGCTGCGGAATCCTTTAGAAACGACGCATCGACCACGCGCCCATCAAACAGGTACGCGCCGGTGTCCGCGAGCTCCAGGCCGTTGATAAGGCGCATAATCGTCGTCTTGCCGCAGCCGTTGGGACCGAGCAACGCAACGAGCTCACCGCGATCGACTCGCAGCGATACGCCGTCGACAACCGTATGCCCCGCATAGGAAAACACCACGTCGCGCAGCTCGATGAGCGGCGCGGCCTCGGTACCACCCGCATCGCTCGCGCCCGTCGCGCCATTCGTATCGTCAGCCAAAACGTCGCCCTTCCTATTCGCATCGAAGCCAAAGCCCGCACTACAGCATGGCGCACAGCGCCGCCAGCAGCACCACAGTCGCCGCATAGGCCGCATCGCGCCAGCCAAACCCGGCACGCGCGGGCGCCGGATACACACCGGCAAAGCCGCGGCAGGCCATGGCCTCGTCCATCGCGCGGCTGCATTCCATCGCCTTGATAAAGGTCATGCCCATGATACCCGCGACCGAGTCGGTACGCGAAAACCCCTCAGGCGCGCGGCCAACGCTGCGCAGCATGACCGATTCGGCCAGGTCGTGCGCCGTGCGGCCCAGCACCTCGATGTGCTTGAGCGCCATATCAAACGTAAAGATAACTTCGTCGGGTAGATGCAGCATTTTGAGTGCTGCCGACATGCGGCTCCAGGTAAGTGTCCACGAAACGCCCAGCACCAGCGACACGTTAATAAAGGTCTTGAGTGCGATCTTGAGCATGGCGCCCGCAGCCGATGCGCCCAGCAGCAAGGCCGGAAGTGCCAGAACCACCGCAAATCCCGCAGCGCCAAGCGCCGGCACAAAGGTCGCACGCAGCCCGCGTACGGGGCGCACGGCAACAAGCACCAGCGCGACCGCCGTCATCAACATGAGGTACAGCGGGCTTTGCGTCAGGCACACGCACAAGACGCAGACGAACATCCCCACCAGGCGCACCGGAGCCGAAACGCAAGAAAGGGCGCGGTCGATGATCGACCCGCCCTCGTGTGCGCCACCGCCCAGGCGAACCCGCTCAAGCAGGCTCGCCAGGTGCAGGACGTTCTTTTGCATCACGCGATGCCGAGCACCCTTGGGCTCGTATTGTTCCTCGGTCGCAAGCCAGCTAGGCAGCTCGGCCATTGCCATGAGCACCGCTTTCCTTAACCGTCAGCGAAATCAGGCGGAACGCGATGGTGAGCACCGCAACGCCAATCACGCCCGAAAGGATATACATGGCAGCCTGGCCGGCAAAGCCAAGACCCTGCTCCTCGGAATAAGCCTGCAGATAATCGCCCGTGGGCAGAGCATCGGCAAAGGTCGGGGTATCGAGGCCGACCGAAGCCCGCAAGCTGTCGTCGCCAGCCTCCTGAACGGCGGTCGCGGCACCCTCGGCGTCCCACTCGCCCCAGGCGTCACCGGTGGCAAGCAGACCGAGCGGCGTGGCCACGACAAGCACGGCGACCAAGATGAGCGTGGGGACCAGCGAGGTCTTCTTGGCAGCAGCGCCCTCGGCGGCAAGCTGGCCGTCAACAGCCTCGGGGCCAACGATAATGCCCGGCGCCGTCTTCTTGATAAAGCCGTAAATGGCAGCCGTCGCCACACCCTCGACCACACCGGCAACCAGCATATGCGGAATCATCATGGCCGGGATGGCAATGGACAGCGGGAAGGGGCAGTACAGCGGCGCGCCCGAGGCATTGGTAAAGAGCATGGGCTGGATCCCAAACTCAATCGCCGCGCACAGGGCCGCCAGGCACAGGCCGATCCAGCCGCTCACGATGGCCGAAACCGAGGTGCCCCAGCTCTTGTCGTGCAGGCGGCTGTTGAGCGCACGGAACACGATAGCGGCGGCAAACGGCAGCACGAAGGCCATGTTAAAGCAGTTGGCGCCAAAGGACAGGATGCCGCCGTCGCCAAACAGCAGCGCCTGCAGCGCCAGCGCGACCGAAACGGCGATAGTCGCGGCCTCGGGGCCCAGCAGCAGCGCGATGAGGGCGCCGCCGACGGCATGGCCCGTGGTGCCACCGGGCAGCGGCACGTTGAACATCATGAGCAAAAAGGAGAAGGCGGCACAAATGCCCAGGAATGCCATGTGCTCGCGATCGAGCGTGGCGCGCACCTTTTTGATGCAATGGACCCAAACGGGCACCATCGCCACCGCCATAACGGCATCGGTCTGCGGGGACAGATAATTATCGGGAATATGCATGAGCCCTCTCAATCAGAACGTTGCGTGTTACGTTTCCAACAATCCGTAACACCGACTCTGCATACTAACAAAAAGGCGCACCGCCCACAACGCAGCACGCCCTTGCAATACGTACGTTATTAACCCAGGTCCACGCACCGTCCAATAAAGGCCCATGCATTCCCAACTTTCCGGTCACCCGGAAGAAGGCGCGGTCCGCTCGCAACAAGATTAACGCAGGAACCCGCCCCCGAGAGGGGTTTTCTAAGGCAACATCCCGCAGCCGCGAAGCGGCGAGGACGTTGCCGTGAAAACCCCGCAGGGGGCGGGTTCCGAACGGCAAAGATTACGAGCGAACCTCGCCGTTTACGCCCTTGCACACCTTGGTGACGATCTTCTGGTGCGCCTTCTCGACCTCTTCGCTGGTGAGCGTGTGGTCATCAGAGCGATACGTAAGTGCGAAGGCCATGGACTTCTTGCCCTTGCCGATGCGGACCGGATCGCGGTAGACATCGAACAGGCGCACGCCCTCGAGCAACTTGCCGCCGTCACTCGTAATACGACGCTCAAGATCCTCGCAGGTCACAGTGTTGTCGACCACGATAGCAAGGTCGTGCTCAACGGCCGGGTACTGCGAGAACTCGCGATAGTTCTCCTGGTTGCGGGCGCCCTTGATCAGCTTGTCCAAGTCAAGCTCAAAGGCAACGACGACCTCATCGATGCCCATCGCCTCGCGCGCCTCGGGGTGAATCTCGCCGACCCAGCCCAGCACGGTTCCGCCCGAGAGGACCTCAGCGGCACGACCCGG
The DNA here is from genome assembly GCA_048375035.1 of Collinsella sp. Taxonomy (GTDB): domain Bacteria; phylum Actinomycetota; class Coriobacteriia; order Coriobacteriales; family Coriobacteriaceae; genus Collinsella. The sequence goes on along the minus strand of DBGEDL010000071.1, from coordinate 10,695 downwards.
CTGCAAGAAAGCGTAGCCCTCGCCCTCGACGGGACGGAAGCGAACCTTCTCGATGCGCAGCTGCGCGAGCAGCTCCTCGACAATGCCCTTGCCAAAGAAGAAGCGCAGCTTGCGGTACTTCATGTTCCAGGACTGCTCGCTCCACTGGCCCGAGAGCACACCCGCCACGGACTTGGTCTCCTTGGGCAGGCTGGCGTTCTCGCGACCGTGGAACAGGCTGCCGACCTCGTACAGGTGCACGTTGGGCGTACCGTGCGCCTCGTTGTAGGCCACGGACTGCAGCAGGCCCGGCAGCAGCGAACGACGCATCTCGGTCTGCTCGGCCACCAGCGGGTTCATGAGCACCACGGGGCAGCCGCGGCCTTCGGTGGACATGCCAATCTTCTCCAGGTCGCCCGGGGCGGCAAAACCAAAGGTCGTGGTCTCGTTGAGGCCGCAGGCGCGCAGGATCTCGCCGACCTTGCGGGTAAGCTTCTGCTCGCGCGTCAGGCCGCCGATGTGGTTCTTGGCAGCCGGGATGGTCGCCGTCACGCGGCCCATACCCCACAGGCGCAGGACCTCCTCAATCAGGTCAATCTCGCGCGGCAGGTCGGGACGGAAGCTTGGCGGGGTGACCATAAAGTCCTCGCCGTCGCGCTCGACGGTGCAGCCCAGACGGGTGAGCGAACGCTCGATAAAGTCGGGCTCGATGTCGGCGCCGCAGATGGCGTGCACGCGGGCCAGGCGCAGCTTAATGCTGTCGATGGTCTTGGGCGCGGGGAACACGTCGATGTAGCCGGGAGCGACCTCGCCGCCGGCGATCTCCTCGATGAGCGCGCAGGTGACGTTGGCGACGTCCACGCAGCCGGTCTCGTCGACCTGGCGCTCAAAGCGGATGGAGGCGTCGGAGATCAGCGACAGGTCGCGGCTGGTGTGCGAGGTGCGGCCGGCGTTGAAGCAGGCACTCTCGACCATCACGTCGACGGTGTCGTCCTCGATCTCGGAATCCATGCCGCCCATAACACCGGCCAGCGCCACGGGGCGCTCGCCGTCGGTAATCAGGCCCATGCCGGCGTCGAGCACGCGCTCCTCGCCGTCGAGCGTCGTGAACTTCTCATCCTGCTGGGCGGCGCGAACCACCACGCGACGGTGGCCATCGCGCTCGGCAAAGGTGTCCAGGTCAAAGGCGTGCAGCGGCTGACCGGTGAGCATCATCACGTAGTTGGTGATGTCGACGATGTTGTTGTGCGGGCGCACTCCCAAGGCGTTGAGGCGCTTGACCATCCAGTCGGGCGACGGACCGACCTTCACGTTGCGCACGATGCGGGCGACGTAGCGGTCGCACAGGCCCTCGTCGGCAATCTCGACGGAAAGCTCGTCGTCGGTCGCGCGGCCGGACTCGGCCTTGATGGCGGGCAGCTCAACGTGGAAATCGCGGTCGAAGATGGCGCCGGTCTCGCGGGCCATGCCGATCATGGACAGGCAGTCGGGGCGATTGGGCGTGATCTCGCAGTCGAGCACGGTATCGCTCGAGCCCACGTACTCGGCAAACGGCATGCCGCAGGGCGTGTCCTCGGGCAGGATCATGATGCCGGAGTGGTCGCCGCCCAGACCGAGCTCGCGCGCGGAGCAGTTCATGCCCATGGACACGACGCCGCGGAGCTTGCTCTTCTTGATCTTAACGTCGCCGGGCAGGACGGCGCCGATCATGGCCGTGACGATGTGGTCGCCGGCCTCGAAGTTCTGTGCGCCGCAGACGATCTGCAGCGGGGCGGGGTTGCCGTCGGCGTCGAGGTTCTTGTCGCCCACGTCGACCGAGCACACATACATGTGGTCGCTATCGGGGTGCGGGGTCTTGGTGAGCACCTTGGCGGTCACCACGTGGTCAAAGGACTCGCCCACGGTGTCGATCGCCTCGACCTCGGTGCCGGTACGGATATATTCGTCCGAAAGAGTCTTGGGGTCCTCCGGAATATCGATCATGGTCTTGAGCCAGTCGTAAGAAACGCGCATGTAGCTCTCCTAGTTCTTAATCTCCGCATAAGGAGGAAATATCAAATGAAGACGTTCGCCTTAGGGTTGTCCAGGTGCCCCAGGTTGGCGTGAAAGAGGAGCGACGCGTACTAAAGGTACGCGAGCGACGGTTTGAACGCCAAGATGGGGTGCCTGGGCAAGCCTAAAATTGGTTCAGGAAGCGCATATCGCCTGTCATGAGCGTTCTGAGGTCGGGCAGGTCGTAGCGCAGGGCCGCGACGCGTTCGGCGCCAATGCCAAAGGCGAAGCCGGTATACTTCTCGGGGTCGATGCCGCAGTTGATAAGGACGTTGGGGTCGACCATGCCGCAGCCCAGGATCTCGATCCAGCCGCTGTGCTTGCAGAAGTTGCAGCCCTTGCCGCCGCACACGTGGCAGCTCACGTCCACCTCGCAGCTCGGCTCGGTGAAGGGGAAGAAGTGCGGGCGGTAACGCGTCTTGCGGTCCTCGCCAAACATGCACTTAACAAAGTAGTCGAGCGTGCCCTTAAGGTCGCCAAAGGTGATGCCCTCGTCGACGACCAGGCCCTCAATCTGGTTGAACTGCGGCAGGTGGCAGGCGTCGGCCGTGTCGGGACGGTAGACGGTACCCGGGCAGATCATGTAGATGGGCGGCTTCTGCGACTCCATAGTGTGGATCTGCACGCCCGAGGTCTGGGTGCGCAGCAGCACGTCGGACTCGCCGTGGGCGTGTGCCTCGGGATGAGCGACGCTGCCGGGGTTGTTGTCGACCACGTAGAAGGTGTCGCGGGCCGAGCGGCTCGGGTGATCCATGGGCGCGTTGAGCGCGGTGAAGTTGTAGTAGGAGGTGTCGACCATGGGGCCGGACTCGACGGTGTAGCCGATGCCGCAGAAGATGTCCTCGGCCTCCTCGATGATCTGCTTAATCAGGTGCTGGTGACCGATCTGCGGGCGAATGCCCGGCAGCGTGATATCGACGGCCTCGTGCTCGAGCGCGTGCTTAAGTGCGGCGGCCTTCATCTCGGTCGTGCGCTCGTCGAGCATGCCCTCGATCAGCTGGCGCATCTCGTTGGCTCGCTTGCCCATCACGGGACGATCCTCGGGGGCGAGCTTGCCCATCATGCGCATCAGTCCGGTGATGCGGCCCTTGCGGCCGAGCAGCTCAACGCGCGCAGCCTCGAGCTTGGCGGCGTCGTCGGCGCCTGCGACGAGCTCCTTAGCCTCTTCCTCGAGTTTGACCAGATCATCAATCAGACTCATGTCTTCCCTTTCGTCTCTCGCGCATCCGCTTGCCGGAGTGGCTGGCGCCGCCCGACGCTTACGGATGTGCGGCCCGGTTCGGTAACAAAAAACCGTCCTCGGGCATGTACATTGCCCAAGGACGGTTGAATTCCGCGGTACCACCTTGTTTGACCCGGCGGATGTCTGGCCCGCCGCGCCCACTCTGTGCCCCTTGTCGCGAGGCTCACGGCTTCCCTACTGGGGACATCGCCGCCGCTGGCCGCGCGCCCGTTGAGGTCGCTGCTCGGGAGTGAACGCTTGGCCCTTGCCACCGCAGGAAGGCTTGCAGCCCATGACCTTCCCTCTCTTGCCGGCGACGCGGCGGGCAAAACCCTCTCCGTCAACGCATTGGGCTATAGGATAACACATTCTGCGCGCGCATCGCCGCGTTCCGTTTTGTTCGCGCTGGGTACAAGGCAGGTAGCTGTGCAAACTGGCCGTGCACCCGCCTGCGGCGCTCGGCCTGCGAGATTAAGGATACGGTATGGGAAAGAAGCACGATAAGAAAGCCAAGCCCGCAGCGGGCAAGACGCCCAACGGCATCAAGGTCGATAAGGCCGTCAAAAAATTCCGCAAGCTCGAAGGCAAACTGTGGACCCGCGAGTACCTGCTCAAAATTTCCGAGTTCGATGGCGCGACGATTGCCCCCGCCAACGGCGCCGCGGCCCGCGCCGATGCCATGGGCACCCTTGCCGGCGAGCATCACAAACTCTTGACCAGCGAGAAGTCCGTTGAGCTTGTGCGCTCTCTCGCGCGTGAGACGGTCGCCGGAGGCAAGATCGACGACCCGCAGCTGCTTGACGAGATCCGCGTGCTCGGCCGCGACCAGCGCGAGGCAAGCGTCATCCCCACCGAGGAGGCCGAGGCCTGGACCAGGCTCACCTGCGAGGCAGACGCCGTGTGGCACAAGGCCAAGGCGGCCAACGACTGGGCAAGCTTTGAGCCCTATGTGGATAGAATCGTCGCCCAACTTAAGCATCAGGCCGAGCTCATGGACCCCAAGCGCGACCCATACGACGTTTGGCTCGACCAGTACGAGCGCGGCCTTTCTGCCAAGAGCTTCGACGCGTTTTGCGATGAGGTCAAGGCGACGGTCGTGCCGCTCGTGCACGCCATCGGCGAGCGCGGCCAGCAGCCCGATGCCGACTTTTTGCACGCCCGCGTGCCCGAGGCCGCCCAGCGCGCCATGAGCTTCGACCTCATGAAGCTCGTCGGCCTCAACCTGGACGACACCACGCTTGCCTTTACCGAGCATCCGTTTAGCGAGGGCTTTGCCGTGGGCGATGCGCGCATCGCGACGCACATCTACGAGAACGACTGTATCTCCAACGTCTTCAGCATCATCCACGAGGCGGGACACGCCATGTACGAGCTGGGCGTGAACCCCGCCTATGCGCGCACGTGCCTGGAGGGTGGCACCTCCATGGGCATCCACGAGAGTCAGAGCCGCTTTTTCGAGAACACCGTGGGTCGCAGCCGCGCCTTTATGGGACCGCTGCTCGAGGTGCTACGCCGCCACGCACCCGAGGTCTACGGCGACGTCGACGAGGACACGCTCTACCACGCCGTGAACATCGCGCAGCCTTCGCTGATCCGCACCGAGGCCGACGAGCTCACCTATCCGCTGCACGTTATGGTGCGCTACGAGATTGAGCGCATGCTGTTTGCCGGCGAGGCCACGGCCAAGGACATCCCCGCACTTTGGAATCGCTTTATGGATGAGTACCTGGGCATTCCGGTTCCCGACGACACGCATGGTTGCCTGCAGGATACGCACTGGAGCGGCGGCTCGTTTGGCTACTTCCCCACCTATGCGCTGGGCAGCGCCTACGACGCCATGTTCGTGCCGGCAATGTGCCGCGACGGCGTCGACCTTACCGGTGCCTGCGCGAGCGGCGATCTGGCGCCCGTCCGTGCCTGGCTGGGCGAGCACATTTGGCAGTGGGGACGCGCCAAGGACGCACCGGAACTCATCAAGGGCGCCTGCGGCATGGCGTTCGATGCCCGCTACTACTGCAGCTACCTGCAGGACAAGTTCACCACGCTGTACCAGCTGTAAGGCATAACCGACACGCCAACGCAAAGGGGGCGCCGCGGAACCAATCCGCAGCGCCCCCTTTTTTCACCTAGTCGTTTAAGAACGTCCCCAATGACTACAGCGTCGAGCAGTTACGCGGTTTGGTAAAACCGCGTAACTAAAAAGCCTCCAGAGCACTTGCGATGCGCTTCATGGCGGCATCGGCAGATGCTTGGTCGGGCGCCTCGGCCAGCACGCGGATAACCGACTCGGTTCCGCTCTTGCGCACGAGCACGCGGCCCTCGCCTGCCAGCGCAGCCTCGGCCTCGGCGATGGCGTTCTGCACGCCCATGTTCTCGAGCGCGGCGTCCTTGTCCGCCACGTGCACGGCCACCTGCGCCTGCGGCAGCAGCTTGCACGGAGCCGTGAGCTGCGAGAGCGTCTCGCGCTCGGCACGAATCACTTCCATCACGCGCAGCGAAGTCATAATGCCGTCGCCCGTGCGCTCGATATCGCCAAAGATCGTATGGCCCGTCTGCTCGCCGCCCAAGCTGTAACCGCCCTCGCGCATCTTGGCATACACGTGACGGTCGCCCACGCCACTGGTCACGGCGCTCAGACCGGCAAGCTCCAGCGACTTGACCAGGCCAAAATTGCTGGCAATCGTCGGCACCACGGTACCGCCCGAAAGGCGACCGTGCTTGTTCAGATACACGCCGCACACGTACAGGATCTGGTCGCCGTCTACCACGCGACCGCGCTCATCCACGGCCAGGCAGCGGTCGGCATCGCCATCGTAGGCAAAACCCACGTCCAGGCCCTGCTCCACCACATGGCGCTGCAGGCGCTCCATATGCGTGGAGCCGCAGTCGACGTTGATGTTAAAGCCATCGGGCGCGGCGTTGATCACGCGCACGTCGGCACCGAGCGCGTCAAACACCGGCTTGGCCACCGAAGAAGCCGAGCCGTTGGCGCAGTCGATACCGATCTTGACGCCCTGCAGCGAAAAGTTCGCACTTGCAATGAGCGAAGCAATGTAGCGGTTGCGGCCCTGCATGTAGTCCACCGTGGCACCGATGTGGCCGCCCGTGGCCAACGGAACTTCGCTCTTGCCATCGATGTAGTCCTCGATGAGCTCCAGTACGTCCTCGTCCATCTTAAAACCGTCGCTATTGACGAGCTTAATGCCGTTATCGCAAAACGGGTTGTGGCTCGCGCTGATCATAATGCCGCAATCGAAGCAGCCTTCCACGGTCTGATGCGCTACGCCCGGCGTGGGGATCACGTGCAGCATATAGGCATCCGCACCGCTCGCGACCAGGCCGCTCACCAGCGCCGCCTCAAACATATAACTCGAGCGACGCGTGTCCTTGCCCACGATCACGCGTGCCTTGCGCTCGCGGTTGGCGCCGTAATACCAGCCCACAAAACGGCCAATCTTATAAGCGTGCTCTACCGTCAGCCCAACGTTGGCCTCACCGCGAAAGCCGTCGGTGCCAAAGTACTTCATGCGCTCTCCTTACAAAATAGGGGCGAACAGATTGCCTGTCCGCCCCAAAATGGTACTCGATTATCTGCGCTACCAGAAAAACCCTACGCCGACGCGCTGTCGCGAGCCGCCTGGCATGTAGGAGTCTGACGCAGCGTAAGCGGCTTGTCCCCCGCCTCGGCCGACGTGGTCAGCGTATACGTGATCGTCGTCGTCTCGCCAGCATGCAGGTCAACGGTACCCGAATAGAAGGGGATTCCATGCCACGTAGCGGCGCCAAGACCAAACTGGGTGCCCTCGACGGTCAGATCAGTAATGTTGCCACCCGTCGGGGCAAACAACGAGACATTCAGACGCTCGTCGTCACGCGCGGCATCGGGTGCGCTCGCCGCAACGTAGTCGGGCAGCTTGCCAGCCTCCTCCTGCGTCATGATGTTCGTCAGGGTAACGGTGATGCGATAGGAGCACGTGCCGTCGCCGTTCTTCACGCCCTGGCCAATCTGCGTGTCGGCGTTCAGATACCAGTCGAGCTTGGAGAAGCTCAGGTTGTTAAAGTAAACGCCGGCAACGGGATCGGCACTCGGATCATCCGGATCGGGCAGCGAAGCGTCAATGCCCGTCTCTTTGATGGCATTCTGCTCATCATCGTTTCTCATCCAAGCAATCAGGCGGCCCTCTTCGGCACCGCGCTCAACGGCGCTGACAAGCTTTGTAACGTCGACGTCACCGATGCCACCGAGAATCTTGTCGAAGGCGGCGCTGGCAACAGCCGCAAAGATGCCGTCCGATTCCTCGACCGGATAGTTCCAATACACATCGTGCATGAGAACCTTCGCCGCGTTGGTACCGTCGACGACCGTACCATCGGGCAGCGAGACATTGCCGACAAGGCCCAGCAGGTACTGCAAGAACACAGGATCGATGCCGATGACGCCATCAACGTCCTGTCCATACTGGGACTTCCACAGGGCTGCGACACGCTGCGAGTTGCGGGGCCAATCAGGCGAATAGGTATTGCCCGAGTTGTACAGGTTACTGTGGTTGCCGAACAGCGCCTCATCCTCTTCGTCGACGCTCTCGACTGCCTCATCCTCGCTGAGTCCAATGCGGGGAACAAACTCGCCAATCGACATCTGGCCGTCGGTGACCGAAATCAGGCCCTGCGAACCGCCAAAGCCGCCGCAGGCACGAATCTCGACGTTGTTCATGGCGTACACAAGGTAGTTGCGCGTCTGGCCGTTGGCGCCGAGCATCTGGGGAAGGACGGGGGCGACCTTCTCCGCCGCGTCAACCGCGCCGTTGAGGGTGGCAAAGCCGTCCTTGGCCTTATCGACCAGCTCGGTCACCTGGGAAATATGAGTATCGCCAATGCCCTGGATCTTCTCGTTGGCGCTCTTGAACACCTTCGAGCTGCTGGAAAGCGAATCGGCGACCGCCTGCAGCGCGGACACGTTAATCATGCCGTCCTGGAACAGCTTGCCGGGCGTGGCCTGCGAAAGGTTATCGGCCATGGGAACCAGCGCGTTGCTCGAGACATCGGACAGGGCATCGATCATGGTACGGGCCGCATTGATGTCGCTGCCGTACACCGGAATAAACGAAGCCGCCGTCCACAGCGGGCTCGAGGTCTCCGCCTTCATGCTGTCGCAAAGCTCATCAATCTTCTTCGCGTCGTCAGGCAGCGTCGAAAAATCGCCCGACGTGACCTTGTCCTTAAGGCTGCCGACGATCTCGACGGCTTCCTTTGCTTCACCCTTTACGGTCTTAGCCGAGTTAAGCAGCATAAAGCCACTTGCGCCAAGCGCAACGAGAAGCACCACGACTACGGCGGCGACAATGGCGCCAGTATGGCGTTTCTTGCGCTCGCCCTTGCGATGGCGATGACGGACCAGGCCATCCGAGGTCGAGCTCGACGAGGCGTCGCTACCGTAGTTCAAGCCAAAATCGTAATAATCTTCCTTGGATCCCGAGCCCGCAAACTCGGCACCGCTATCATCCAGGCGGGCGAACGTGCCAGTCTCGGAGGCGCCGGTGTAGATCGTGCCAAGGTTACCCGTAAGCCCCGCGCCACCGGCAGAGGGAGTATTGTTGGCGGCCTTGCCGGCATTAACGTTGCCGGCGGCATTCGCGGCGTTGACAGCACCTGCGTTGTTCGCAGGTACCGAAGGAGCCCCGCTCGGCTGCGACGCGGAGGTTGCACCGCCCGCAAAGACATTCCCTCTTGCACGGCCGGTCTTTTTTGCCTTTTGAGACTGCTCGTACAGAGCGGTAAACATCGCCGTCTCGCCCGGGGACACGCGCTTACCGGAGCTGCCCTGTCCAGCGCCGCCCGGCGTGCCGGCCTTACCAGCCCCGTTCGGACGCGGCGGAACTGCAGGACGGCCGCTATCGCTGCCCTTAAAGTGATTACCAGCCATAAAGAAATCCTCGCAATTGAGTCGCAATGAAAAAGTCCATAACCTTACTAGTTTATGGCATTTTGAGCATCGACAGCTAAACTCCAGACACGGACGTCAATTGGCGAAAATGCGGCACAACACCTTTTCCGTCTTGGCGGCGGCGTCAACTACACCGTGAGGAACATCATCACGATGATCATGGCAAAGCCGATAAGGTCGGTCGGCAAAAACACCGTACCCAGCATAACGGCGCTGGTGATGGTCGCCGAAACCGGCTCCACAGTTCCGATGAGGCTCGCACGTACCGAGCCGATGTCCTTAACGCCCTGCATATAGAGCATGTAAGCAAAAAACGAGCCGATAACCACGAACACCGCGAGCGCCTCGACGCCGGCAGCGTCGAGCGCCGGCATATGCGCCCAGGGCTGCACGAAGACGCACGAGACCACGCCCGCCGTGAGCATTGCCGAACCCGTGACGATGGGGCTGCCGTATTCGGGCAGGATCTTGGCGGGAATCACCGCCATACACGCGGCGCTGACCGCACACATAAGACCTGCTGCCAGGCCAAGCGGCGAAATATTCAGGCTGGTAGGGTCGCCGCCGGTGGCAATTAAAAAGGTTCCACCCAGAGCCAGGCCAATGCCGATGACTTCGCGAGTACGCGGCATGCGGCGATCGGTCACGCAGGCGTAGCCCATGATGATAACGAGCTGCAGGCACTGGAGCACCGTCGCGGTTCCGGCGTTCGTCAGGCGCACGGCCGAAAGATAGCAAAACTGGTTGAACAGCAGGCCAAAGGCGGTAAAGAGCAGCAGCTGCTTGCGATCGGCGGGTGTGGTCCAGAGCTTAATCAGGCGCTCGCGGTCGCGCGTAACAACCACGGTCATAAAGAGTAGACCGGCGAGAATCTGACGCACGCTCATAAGCCACAAGGTGTCGACGTGGTAGGTATCGAACAGAAAGCTCGCGCTGGTGCCCGAGAAGCCCCAAAACGAACCGCCCACCAGCGTAGCCAAGACGCCCGTGATCATCTTGCGCGACGACGCATCGTTAAGGCGCTCGCGCCAGGCGCGACGGGTGTTGCGGCTGAGCTCGTCGGTGCCCTCGGGCACATCAATGTTCGATATATCGGTCATCGGCACCGAAGCCCCTGCGCCTTCGACCTGCTCGACACACTCTTTGCTCATTCCACTCCCCCGAAACAGTCTGGAAGCAATTCGGCTTACCTTACCACGGCGAAGTCACCAGCTGGAGGCTTGTCCGCTTATCGGTAGGACAATTCCGCAGGCGTCTTTCCATAGCTCGATACCGCAATGGCCTTGCATTATGCGGCAGCCAAATCGCGGCAGCAGGCTCTTTTGAAATGGATATGGCAAAGCCCCCGAATTCCACAAGGTTGATTTCCGATCTCAGCCGAACACATTGAGCAAATAGGCCATTCCCGCAGCTAGCCGAACGCCCCCGCGGCCCCTCCTGGGGTCCGGGGGCGCCGTTTTCCCAGTTGAAGGAACGGTGGAGATGTGTTTCGATGGGT
>DBGEDL010000070.1:0-15050 GCA_048375035.1 Collinsella sp. | reverse complement strand
ACCCATCGAAACACATCTCCACCGTTCCTTCAACTGGGAAAACGGCGCCCCCGGGGCCCGGATGGGGCCTCGGGGGCGTTCGGCTAGCTGCGGGAACGGCCTGTCCGCCTAATGTGTTCGGCTGAGATCGGAAATCAACCTGAGTTTATGAAGATGCAGGGCACCAATAATCCCCCGGCCCCCTAAGTTGCGGTGGAATACGGACTGTTTTGACCCATTAAGCGGCAATTCAGTCCCTATTTCACCGCAACTCATTTGGTGCAAAGTAACCTGTCCCCCTTGTACCAATTAGCTGGTGTGGCGCCAGCGAGGGTCGGTGAGCGTACGCGCCACACCCAGCCCAACGGGCAGAAACGCTACGATGAGCACTGCGCGCACAAACCAGCCGAGCATATTGACTGTGTCGAAGGTGCACATGTAATACATAGAGCGATAGAGATACAGACCGGGCACCATAATGACAATCGAAGGCACCGTGAGGGCGATGCGCGGGTAGGTGAGCTTGACTTCGGCCAAGCTTGCCAGCAGACCCGATACCAGCGCGCCGATAAACGCGGCCGCCTCGGGAGGCATGCCTGCGCTCAGGCCCAGGAAGGGAAGCACCGTCGGCGCATCGACAAGGGTCAGACGCAGGGTATTGGACACGGCGCCGATCAACCCAGCTGCCGCGGCCATCTTTACCGGGCTGTTGAACATCACCGAGAAGCCGAATACGCCAACGAAGCTCATCACCACGCGTAAGAGCGTAAGAGCAAGCGGCGAGAGGCCGAGCGGGGCAAAGTCGTCCGGCGCCAGGCCCACACACTCGGCAACCATCCAACCTACGAGCGTCGCCATCACAATAATCGAGACGGCATATGACAGACGTTCGATACCGCTCCTCATGTCGAGCTTAGCGATGTCGAGGCCTGCCGTGATGAGGGGAAAGCCGGGAATCACAAAGAGCATGGCGCCGATATAGCCTTCTTGGTGCGACATTGCCCCCGGTACGACCTGGCCAAGGCCGAGCAATGCCAGCAGATACGAAACGCAAGCGAGCGCAACGCCCGTCGTCAGCGCGCTAAACTGGCCAAGACCCTGTTTGAGAATATGGGAGCGAGCAAAGTTGCCGACACCAGCGCCTACGAATGCGCAGGCCATCTCGATAGGGCCGCCGCCGAGCAAAAAGACGAAGGCGCCGCAAGCACAGGCTGCCGCAAGGCCCTGTTGCCAGGGAGAGTAATCGGGCTTTGAGCTCTCAACGGTCCTGAGCATCTCGTGGTATTCGTGCACGGTAAACCGGCGCCCATACGTCTCGATTTCCTTTAAGAAACTCTCCATCATCCAAATGCGATGGGTATTGACTCCCGTTGTGGGCAGGCTGACAACCTCGTTAAAGCAGTGGCCGCCTTCGATGCAGGTGCACTCAAACGACAGGAGACTCAGGTCGACGTGAATCGTGACGCCGAGTACGGCAGCAACACGATTCATGGTATCGCGCACGCGCCAGGCACCTGTTCCGCTTGCAAGCATAAGCATGCCGGTGCGGCAGATGATGGATGACTTATCGGTGAGCGGCGCATCGACGGCAAGCTCATCGCCTGCCGTCACGATCTGGTGCCAATCAGTTTTCATATGGAGCGCGCCGGCACGAACGCCGTGGTGCATGGGGGCTCTCGAAAGCAGTGAGTTAAGGCGCGAAGACTGTGGGGGCTCCGTTGATTCGTCCTCAACCTCATCAGTCTCTTCATCGACCAGATCAAAGGAATCAAGCGGCGCTGGCTCGCGACGGTCGATCAGCTCCTCGTCCTCATCATCAAAGTAATTGAACTGATCGAGCATGTCCTCTTCGATTGAACGCTCGCTCGCGTCGTCCATATAGACGCTCCCTTCCTACCGACTAACCCCCATCCTAGACAGCGACGGCTAAAGGAAACATAAAAGAGACGGCTGTCATGCGAGCCATGTTCGCAATAGCCATTGGGTAGTCGTTTAAGAACGTCCCCAATGACTACTCCGACAACGTCGATGTATTGGCAACGCCAGCGAGCGGGTCGCATTTGTGACAAGGTGACGTGAAACGAAAGGGCGCTGACCTTCTGGTCGCGCCCTTGAAGTTGAACGTCAGATTGTCCAAATGCGGCCCGCGCAGCGTCGAGCCGTTACGCGGTTCGTAGAACCGCGTAACTAGTTAGTACATCTTTGCGCCGGCGGGGATGGAGGCGTCGAGCTGGATCAGGTTGAGGCGCTCCTCGCCCTCCTCCTCGTGGACAGCGCTGATCAGCATGCCGCAGCTGGGAATACCCATCATCTTGCGCGGAGGCAGGTTGGTAATGGCGAGCAAGGTCTTGCCGACCAGGTCCTCGGGCTCGTAATAAGCGTGAATACCGGAGAGGATGGTGCGGTCGGTACCGGTACCGTCGTCGAGCGTAAAGTTCAGCAGCTTCTTGGACTTCTTGACGGCCTCGCATGCCTTGACCTTCACAGCGCGGAAATCGCTCTTGGAGAAGGTATCAAAGTCGACGAACTCCTCAAACAGCGGCTCAACGGCGATCTTGGAGTAATCGAGCGTGGGCTTAAGCGACTTAACGAATGGGCTCGCGGCGTTGCCGGCCTCTGCAGCCTTGGCGGCAGCGGCACCGGACTGGAAACCCTTCTCGGGCTTCATGTGCGGGAACAGCAGGACGTCGCGGATAGAAGCCTGGTTAGTAAGCAGCATGACCACGCGGTCGATACCAATGCCAATGCCGCCCGCGGGAGGCATACCGTACTCGAGGGCGCGCACGTAGTCCTCGTCATACTCCATAGCCTCATCGTCGCCGCCGGCCTTCTCGGCCATCTGGGCAGCAAAGCGCTCAGCCTGGTCGACCGGGTCGTTGAGCTCGGAGAATGCGTTGGCGTACTCGTGGCCGGCGATGACCAGCTCAAAGCGGTGAGTCAAACGCGGGTCGTCCTCAAAACGCTTAGCGAGCGGGCTGACCTCGATGGGGTACTCGCACACGAAGGTCGGGTTGACGATGGTGTCCTCGCCCAGCTCATCGTAAATCTCGGCGATGATCTTGCCGGCAGTCCACTCGGGCTTGATCTCCAGGCCCTTCTCGCGCGCGGCGGCAGCAAGCTCCTCGACCGGCGTGTCGATGGTGACCTGCTTGCCGAGCACGTCGGAGACGATGTCGGTCATGGGACGGCTGGCCCACTCACCAGAAAGGTCGATGGTCTGGCCCTGGTACTCGATGACCTCGGGGTTGCCGATGGCCTTGTTAGCCGCCTTAATGACACCCTGGGCGAGCGCCTTCATGCCCTCGAGGTCTGAGAAGGCACGGTAGGCCTCCATCGTGGTGAACTCGGGGTTGTGGGTAAGGTCCATGCCCTCGTTACGGAAGATGCGGCCGATCTCGAACACGCGCTCAAAACCACCGACGATGCAGCGCTTGAGGTGGAGCTCGGTGGCAATACGCAGGTAGCACTCCTGATCGAGCGCGTTGAAGTGGGTAATGAACGGCTTGGCGGTAGCGCCGCCCTGGATGGTCTGCAGGATGGGGGTCTCGACCTCCATGTAGCCGTCGGACTCCATAAAGCGACGGAAGGTAGAGAGAATCTGCGAACGCTTACGGAAGGTCTCGCGAACGTCGTCGTTGGCGATCAGATCGACATAGCGCTGGCGATAGCGGGTCTCCTTGTCGGAAAGACCGTGGAACTTCTCGGGCAGCGGACGAACGGCCTTGGAAAGCAGGGTCGCGCTCTTAGGGGCAACGGAAAGCTGGCCGCGCTGGGTGCGCACGACCACGCCGGTCACGCCCAGGATGTCGCCCAGGTCGAGGGCCTTGAGCGTATTCCAGGCGGCCTCGTCCATGTCGTTGATGCGGCAGAACAGCTGAATCTCGGCAGTCGCATCGCGCACGACGATGAACATGATCTTGCCCTGACCGCGCTTGGCGACCACGCGGCCGGCGATCTTCACGACGTCCTCGGTGTCCTCGCCATCGGCAAGCTCGGCGTACTTAGCCTCGATATCGGCGACGTAGTCCTCAAGCTCAGAGTGCTCGGGATAGGGGTTCTGGCCCGCCTCGAACAGGGCGGCGCGCTTGGCCAGGCGGGTGGCGCGCTCGTCGTTGAGCGTCGATGCCTGATCTGCGGCGTTCTGGTTCTCTGCCATAAGTTAGCTCCTCAAACTAAAACGCTCCCCAGGATTCGGTCCCAGGGAGCGAAAACATACCTTTACGCGGGACCGTGGTCTAGCGTGCGATCTTGGCGATGGTGTAGACGCGAGTCTTGCCGGAAGGCGTAACGACCTCGACGGAGTCGCCCTCGCCGTGACCGATGATGGCATGGCCGACCGGAGACTCGTTGGAAATCTTGTGCTCGAGCGAGTTGGTCTCGGTGGTACCAACGAGCGTGACTTCCATGACCTCGCCGTTGGGATCAATCAGCGAAACGGTGGAACCGATGGAGACGGTCAGGTCGCCCGTGGTGGCAGCAACCTGAGCGTTGGCGAGGATGGCCTGGATCTCGGCAATACGAGCGGCGTTCTGGGCCTGCTTGTCCTTAGCGGCGTCGTACTCGGAGTTCTCCGAAAGGTCGCCGAACGCGCGGGCTTCCTTGATGTCCTCGACGATCTCCTTGGCGTAATCGCCCTCACGCCAAGCGAGCTCCTCGACGAGCTTCTGGCGGCCCTCAGCGGTCAGTACGATCTGGCTTGCGTCCATACGGATATCTCCCCAACTCTGATCAAACAATCAACTGTCAACAAAACGAAAAAGACCGGCTAGCCTGCGGGCAAGCCGGTCAGGTGCTCACCCCAAAGGGATGGGACTACTCTGCGTCCGCGTCGCTGTCCTCTGCCTGCTTCTTCTTGGCAGCAGCGAGCTTGGCCTCGAGCTCAGCGATCTCCTTGTCCTCCTCGGACTGCTCGACCACGACCTCCTCGGCCTGCTTGGTCTCGGCCTTATCGTCGCCCTCCATACCCTCACGGATATTCTTGACGGTAGAGCCGAGGGACTTGCCGAGCTTCGGCAGGTTCTTGGGCCCGAAGATAATCAGGACAACGACGAGAATAATGATGAGCTCAGGAGCCCTCAGTCCAAACATGTAGACCTCCACAATACAGCGAGACAAGCTCGAATGAGTATACCGCGGGTATCGCGGTATCACAACACTAGCTAAAAAAAGGGACCGCAAGAAGCGGTCCCTCCTCATGCTCTGGTCGGGTTGACTGGATTTGAACCAGCGACCCCTGCGTCCCGAACGCAGTGCTCTACCAAACTGAGCCACAACCCGTTAGCTCGACTATAGTAACAAAGATTTTCGCCGCGTGCTAGAGAAATTTTTATTTCTTTGGCGCGTCGATTTGAACCGTGTTGGGAATAAGCTCAGTCGCGCAGGCCCACCAGCCATTTTGCTGGGCAGCATCGGCAAGCCTTTCGGCCGTGGCAGCGGTGTCGCAAATGGCAAACGAGCAGGCACCCGATCCGCACACATCTACAGCAACGGTTCCGTCCTGTTTACGCAGCCAGTCGAGAACCGTTTGAATCTGCGACTCCATCTGTGCGGAAATGACACCAAGGTTGTTATGGATGAGTGCATATGCCGTCTCGGCATCACCAGCACGCAAGGCAGAAGCTATCGCGCCGGGCTTGTCCGCAGGCACCGAGGCCTCGTCAAAACGTCGATAGGCTTCAATTGTCGAAACACTTGCCTCGCGCGGCTTGACCAGCACGACGGGCGTCGCGGGCAGCGCGGGGTACTCAGTTGCCAGCACGTCTCCCCCACCTACGTAGAACGCAGGACTCGCGTGCAAAAAGAACGGGACGTCAGCACCAATGCCTCGCGCAATATCGTCGAGCGCTGGGTCGGTGCGATCAATGCCCCAGAGCTCCGCCAAGGCGACAATGACCGCGGCCGCATCCGTCGAGGGGCCGCCCAAGCCGGCGCACAATGGAATGCACTTCTCAATCGTCACGCAGATGTTTGCCTCGCGACCATAATGCTCGGCCATAGCAACCGCAGCCCGATACGCCGTATTCTTTTGCATGGGAAAATCTGATGCCGGAACCGTCTGGACGTTCAGCGCCTGTGCCGGCGTAACCGTCACGGTATCGGAAAGACCGACAGCTGCCATCAGGGAATCGACCCTGTGGTAGCCGCGGTCATCGCGCTCGGTATGAACCCCCAGGTAGAGGTTAATCTTTGCCGGCGCGGAAAGAGTCAGGGACCGATCGGTCACCGCTAGTGCTCCTCGAGCTGATTGCCGAGCGGGGTAAAGATATGCTCGCCGCTCTCGGGGTCAAACAGTTCGACCTGCCCGGTGAGGACATCGATATACTGGTAGGACTGACGCGACTTGCGGCCGCGGCGCTCGTCAACCTCGACGATAAAGACGGCGGGGTGGACGCTCTTGATGGTGCCCATGCGCTCGACGACGCGGGTGCGGCCCATGTTGGCCTTCACCTTAACGCGATCGCCCACCATATCGGTCAGCTTCTCGTGGATGTCGTCGACGTGATTGACTTCCATCTCTTCCATGAACAGGGCCTCCAGAAGGTGCAATTCAAAAAGGGGATAATACCCCTAAGATAGACAAAACTCTAATACTATAGCACCCTGTTACAACCCCGCGCAAGTAGCTAATTTTGCTACTTACAGATTGTCGGTATCGAGGACGATGGTGAATGGGCCGTCGTTGACCAAGTCGACTTTCATATCGGCGCCAAAGATGCCGTGCGCCACGTGTTCGACATCTTGGCGAACGAGCGTCAGGAAGTACTCGTAGAGCTCGTTAGCGACATCGGGAGCGCCGGCATCCGTAAACGATGGGCGGCGACCGTGGCGGCAGTCGGCAAACAGCGTGAACTGCGACACCACGAGCACCTCGCCGTCGACATCGGCAAGCGCCAAGTTGGTCTTGCCGTTCTCGTCCTCGTTGATACGCAGCCCGCGGAGCTTGCCCCACAGCTTGTCGGCCTCGGCACGCGTATCGCCATGGCCCACACCAAGCAGCACCAGGTAGCCGCGTCCAATGCGACCCACGCACTCGCCGTCGACCGTCACGCCGGCGTTGAGTACGCGCTGCACCACCGCACGCACGGCCTACTCCTCGCCCGTCAGTTTGGCGGATAGGTGCTCGAGCGCATAGAATCGATGGCTGATGGCATTCTTCTCGTCCGCCGTGAGCTCGGCCATGGTCTTGCCCGGCGTGTCGACCGGCAGGAACAGCGGGTCATAGCCAAAACCATGGTCGCCGCGGCCCTCGTGCGCGATAACGCCCTCGCAGGCGCCCTCGCCATAGGTAACCAGACCATCCGTGTCGATGAGCGCGACGACGCTCATAAAGCGCGCGGTGCGATCCTCATCCGCCACGCCTTCCAGGTTAACGAGGAGCTTAGCGTTGTTGGCGGCATCGTCGCCGTGCACGCCCGCATAGCGCGCGCTATACACGCCGGGCTCGCCGCCCAGCGCGTCGACGACCAGGCCCGAATCGTCGGCGATGGCCATAAGGCCCGTCTCCTCGACCGCAGCCTGGGCCTTGATGATGGCGTTCTCCAAAAACGTCGTGCCGTTTTCCTCGGGGTCCTCAAAATCGCCCAGCTGGCCGAGCGCCACAAAGCGCACCTCGGGCATGACCTTGCCCAAAATGGCCTCGATCTCGGTGAGCTTATGAGCGTTCCCGGTTGCCACGACGATGGTTGCCGCCGGGTCGAGGGTGTCGATGTCAATCTTCTCAAGTGCCATAACTGGCCTCCTTGTCTCTTAGCAATGCCGCGTCGAGGGCGACGAGGGCCTCTGCCTCTCCCCTCTCAATCAACGGCAGTCTTGTGTCTAGACGTCTCCGCAGATAAAACCTGCCAAAATAAACCTGTCCCTTTTTGGCAGGTTAGGCGAGGGCCTGGCGCTGGAGCTCGATGAGCTCGGCGATGCCTTTGTCGCCCAGGTCGAGCAGGGCGTTGAGGCGCTTACGGTCAAAGGGCGCCTGCTCGCCGGTGCCCTGGAGCTCGATCATCTCACCGGTGTCGGTGGCGACGAGGTTCATGTCGACTTCGGCATGGCTGTCCTCGGAATAATCGAGGTCAAGCAGCGTATTGCCGTCGACAACGCCCATGGAGATGGCGGCCACCTGGCCGGTAAGCGGGATGCGCTCGATTTTGCCCGCCTCGACCCACATGGCGAGGGCGTCGTGCAGCGCCACCCAGGCGCCGGTAATGCTCGCCGTACGCGTACCGCCATCGGCCTGGATCACGTCGCAGTCGACGGTGACGGTGTACTCGCCGAGCGCCTTCATGTTGACGACGGTACGCAGGCTGCGGCCAATGAGACGCTCAATCTCCATGGAGCGGCCCTTGCGGTTGGCGTGCTCGCGCTTGCAGCGCTTGCCGGTCGACGCCGGCAGCATGGCGTATTCCGCGGTCACCCAGCCGGCCTTAGCTCCCTTTCGCCAGCCCGGCACGCCCTCCTCGATAGTGGCGGCGCACAGCACGCGCGTGTCGCCGAACTCGGCCAAACACGAGCCGTGGGCGTGCTTCATGACGCCACGGGTGAGCTTAACGGGGCGTAACTCGTTGGCGGCGCGACCGTTGGCGCGGTTGACCTGCATGTACTCCATAGAAAAATCCTTTCGGCAAAAGGTGTGGCGAAGACTTTGGCGGTGGCCTTACATCTATTTCAGCTCATCGATATCGATATGTTCGATGCTCTTGAGCGGCTGACCAAAGATAAAGCTGCCCGCCACCGCAAACTCGGCAATGTTATCGGCCGTCGTGGCAAAACGATGCTGCGGCTCGGCGGCGTCACCCGCCAGCTGCTCGCGGCGCGTGAGGATATCGGTCAGCTCTCGTGTGGTCTCCTCGGCGGAACTCACGACGCGCACCCCAGACCCCAGCGCATGGCGGATAGGTCCCACCAACAGCGGAAAATGCGTACAGCCGAGCACCACGGTATCGATACCGTGGTCGCGCAGCGGCTCAACCGTGGCACCCACCAGCGCACGCACGGCAGGCGTATCGAAGATGTCCTCGTTCTCAAGCCACTGTTCCTGCAGATGTGCACCCGAGGCGAGCTCGTGTTCGACAACCTCGACAAAGCTCGAGGCAGGACAACCGTATACATCGACGCCGGCATCTAGATCCTGGATGGCGCGCGTGTAGGCGCCCGAGCGAATGGTGAGGTTGGTGGCGAGCACGCCCACCCGGCGCGTGCGAGTGCTGTTGATTGCCGCGCGTGCGCCCGGTGCGATCACGCCGATGACGGGAACATCGAGCACCTGCTGGGCCAGACGCAAGGCCGCGGCGGTCGCCGTGTTGCAGGCGATGACCATAATCTTGACGTCGTGCTTCGACAGCCAACGGCCCGCCTGCAACGCAAACGAGCGCACCTCATCCTCGGTGCGCGTGCCGTAGGGGCAGCGTTTGGTGTCGCCGAAGTAGTAGACGGACTCATGCGGCAGCGCCGTCGCAATCGCGCGCGCAACCGTCAGACCGCCCAAACCAGAATCGAACACGCCAATCGGGCGCGTGTCGCCTGCCGGATTCTCGATATCGGACATTACCTCACCAGTCTCTCTCGAAAAGACATGTCCAAGTGCGGCGACGCCGCGCTACGAACGCGCCGCGACCAGCAGCTCTGCCGTCGCCGCCCAACCGTCGACAATTTTGCCGCGCGTAACGAAAGCGTTCTCGCAAGCAGCCAGGAACTCGGGCGCGCCGGCGCTCGTCAGGCCATTCTCGACCAGGCAGAACGTGCCCACGTGATCGGCCATGTAGAAGTCGGACTCGGAGTCGCCGAGCGCGAGCGTCTCCTCGCGCTCAATCCCCAGGTGCTCGCAGAAGCGCGCAATGGCGACGCCTTTGTTGAGGCCCGCGGGGTTGATGTTGAATGCGCGACCGTCCTCGACGCAATCGAGCTCGAGCGTCGTCGGCTTGGACAGATGCGTTAGGTGACCGTTACAGGCCCACACCAGGCCACAGCCGGCCTCGTCGAGGATGGCCTGCGCCTCGTCATCGGGGATGTCGCCGCGCATGCCGACGGTGACCTCACGGTACTTGTAGCCGGTCGACATGTCGTTGTGGTACTCGATCTTGTGCGGCCAGCGGGCAAGGATCTTCTCGCACACGCCGGTCTGCTCGATCACCTGGTGCGGAGTAAGGCCGCAGGCGGGGTCGTAAGGCATGTCGCCAGTCAGATACTCCCAATCGTTGGCTTTGAGGTCGTACATGACCAGGCCGCCCATCTCACCAATGTAGGAGTTGAGGCCGAGCACGCGCGCGTCCTCGTGGATCATGGTACGGTTGCGGCCCGAGGTGGGAACCACCTGAATACCAGCGCGGGCAAGTGCCACGACGGCCTCGACGAGTTTGGTCGAGGGGTTGCCGTCGTTGTCGCGCAGCACGCACGAGCCGGGTGCGAGCATCGTGGCATCCAGGTCGGTAAAGACGTACTTGACCTTGGCCAAGCGCTCGCGCATCTCGCCCGAAAGCTCGGCGACGGTCGGCAGGGTATTGTGGGACATGGTTACTCCGTTTACGTAGAAGGGTTTGGGCTTAGACGGCATGCTTTGCTTGAGGGAACACGTTTATGGCGACAGCGCACTCAGGGCGCCTTCGCCATCATGGTTCATTAGTCAAACTGGGTAACATCGATCAGGCGATTGGCCAACGAAAGGTCGCTCTCGATGGGCACGAACTCGTCACCCACGTGCATGAGCTCCTCGTCACCCTTTGCCAGCAGCAAGACAATGGTGGGAGCATCGGGGTTGACGTACTCCTCGCGCGCCGCCTTGAACGCCGCGTGCACAGCGGCTTCGCGATCGAGGATGATCTTGTTCGGCGTATCGTCGGGAACGTGTTCGGCAAGCTCGCGACAGACCTTCATCGGGTCCTCGTGAGCCGGGTCCTCGTTGGCAAAAATCATCAGGTCGGAATATGGTGCGGCCTCGCGCGGAAGCTGCTCGCGGCGCTCCTGCGCCTTGCCGCCGGCAGCGCCAAACACTGCAATGACTGGACTAGTGGGAAACGCGCGCTTGACCGACGAGAAAAGCGAACGGAACGAAAGCTGGTTGTGCGCATAGTCAACGACGCAGATCACGCGGCCATCCTTCGACTCCACAACCTCCATGCGACCAGGCACGCGCAATTTGGAGAGGCCCTTCTTGATAGCCTCGATACCGATGCCGATCTCGTGCGCAGCGGCGATAGCGACCAGCGCGTTTTCCACGTTAAAGTCGCCCGCGATACCCAGCAGGACCTTCTCCCCCGCCTCGGACTCGTCGGCACACAGGCCATGCAGGTTAAACTCGATGTTAAAGCCGACCATGCGGACATCGCTTGCCCACAGGCTTGCCTCGGGATGCTCAACGCCAACGGTCACCAAGCGCTCGGCCGTCGACGCTGCCCCCAGCACACGGTCAACCTCTTCGGTGCCCAGATTCACCACGGCGGTCTTTGCCTGGTCAAAGATCCTGAGTTTGCTCTCAAAATAATCCTCAAACGTGGGGTGTTCGATCGGCGAGATGTGGTCGCGGCCGATGTTGAGAAAGCACGCCACGTCAAACGGCAGATTCTCGACGCGTTGGTACTTGAGCGCCTGGCTCGAGACCTCCATGACCATGGACTGGCGACCGGACGTGCGGCAGTTGGCGATATGGCGCCAGACCTCGGGGGCCTCGGGCGTAGTATTGGTGCTCTCGTAGCACTCGATACCATCGTCGGTACTCACCGAGCCGATCATGCCGCAGGACTCGCCCGCCGCCTTGATGATGGACTGGAGCATAAAAGCGGCCGTGGTCTTTCCCTTGGTGCCGGTGATGCCCACGATCTTGACGTCGTGGTCGGGACGGTCGTAGACCTCCGGCGGCAACAGGGCCATGGCCGTGCGGACGCTATCAACAACCAGCATCGCAGCACCGCTCTCCTTCGCCAGCGGCTCCAGAGACTCGACCAGCGACTCCTCGCACACAAATGCGACGGCGCCAGCATCGAGCGCCATGCTCAAAAACGCGGGCTTAAAGGCAGCACCTTTGCAGAAGAACACGTCACCTGCCGAGACCGCGCGCGAATCAAACGAGCAGCCGGTCACGGCACGCTCGTCAACCTGCTCTGATGCGCGCAGCTCGCCGCACACATCGAGAAGCTTGGCAAGCGTATCGACCGTGGTCACGGTCGCGGAATCCGAATGGTGCATCTTTCACCTTTCTCAGCCATTTGGCAGGGACGGTTTTTATAGTAACTGAAACGCACCCACGCAAAAACGGCTCCCGGAGGAGCCGTTACGCGCAGGCGTTCGTAAGCCGAGGCTAGGCAGCCTGAACAGTGGGCTGGTCCTCGTCGATAAAGAAGCGCTTGTACCACACCAAGAACACGAGCGGCGTATAGATCTTGCGCTGGAAATCGCCCTTGCCCGCAAAGTGCAGATCGAGTAGGTGCATGAGCTCGTCGGTATCGAAGAACTCACTTGCCCACGGCGCGGTGAAGTACTCCTTGACATAGTCGTACCACTTTTGCTCGCGCAGCCAGTAGACAATCGGCACCGGGAAGCCCACCTTGGGACGGGTGGCCCACTCATCGGGCAGCGACTTGTTGGCAGCGTGGCGGAGTACCTGTTTGTTGCCGTTCTCGTTGATGCGGTAGCGGTCGGGAATGTGCTCGGCGAACTCCATGACTTTGCGGTCCAGGAAGGGCACGCGCAGCTCCAGCGAGTGCGCCATGCACATCTTGTCGGCCTTGAGCAGAATGTCGCCCGGGAGCCACATGTTCATGTCCAGGTACTGCTTCTTGACCAGCTCGGGCTGACCCTTCACGCGCGCATAGATGGGAGCGGCAAGCTCGAAGGCGCCATCGCCGGTGTTGTACTCGGGCTTGAGCACGCCGTCGACCTCGCGCTCCGGCCACACCAGAGCCTGTCCCAGGAACGACTTCTCGGGGATCTCGGCACCCTTGACCAGGAAGTTATGTCCCTTGAAGTACGGCATATGCAGCGCCAGGTTACCGAGCGCACGACGAATGGGCAGCGGCACCATCTTTTTGTACTTGCGCACCGGGACCGTGTCCTCGTAGTAGGCGTAGCCGCCAAAAAGCTCGTCGGCACCTTCACCCGAAAGCACGACGGTGACGTCCTTGCGGGCCATCTCGGCCAAGAACCACAGCGGCACGGAAGACAGGTTGGACTGCGGCTCGTCCATGTGATACTGGATGTCCTCGAGCGCACCGAAGAACTCGTCGGCGGTAATCATCTTGCGAACGTTCTCGACGCCGAGCTTATCGGAAAGCTCCTTGGCGTAGTTGGTCTCGTTGAAGTTCTTGTAGTCAAAGCCCACCGAGAAGGTCTTGTCGGGCATGAGGCAAGCGGCGATGTAGCTGGAGTCGACGCCACCGGAGAGGAACGACGCGACCTTGACGTCGGCGATACGATGGGCCTCGACGCTCTCGTGCACGACCTCGTCCAGCTCATCGACATACTCTTCGAACGGCTTCTCGACGGCAGAGTAATCGCAATCCCAGTAGCGCTCGATGTTCATCTTGCCGGTCGGGATGTCTACGGTAAAGTAATGCGCCGGCGGCAGCTTGTAGACACCCTCGAAGAAGGTCTCCTCGGTTGCCGAATACTGCAACGTCATGTACGGACGCAGAGCCTTTTTGTTGACCGCCTTGTGGAAGTGCGGGTAGTCCAGGAAGCTCTTGATCTCGGAACCAAAAAGCACGCCCGGAGCGCCGTCGCCCGCATCGGCCATGGGATAGTAGTAGAGCGGCTTGATGCCAAAGATATCGCGGGCGCCAAAAAGCTTGTTCTTCTTCTTGTCCCAGATGACGAAGGCGTACATACCGCGCAGGCGATCGAGGACGGCCTCGCCCCACTCCTCGTAGCCGTGCAGGAGGCTCTCGGTGTCGGCGCCGCAGTGGAACTTGTAGCCCTTGGCCTCGAGCTCGGAACGGAGTTCTTGGAAGTTGTAGATCTCGCCGTTGAAGACGATAACGACGCTGCCGTCCTCATTGGCCATGGGCTGAGCGCCGGCCTCGGTCAGGTCGAGGATCGACAGGCGGCGGAAGCCCAGGGCAACGCGGCCGTCGATAAACTGACCGCCCATGTCGGGACCGCGATGGACAATGCGGTCCATCATCTTGGTGAGCACCTCGGATTGGTTATCCGTCCCACCGACAAAACCGACAAAACCGCACATATACTATCCCCTCTGCTGTTGCTGGGCATCAAATCGAATCAGTAGCTTTTGAGTATACCCGAGGGCGTAAAGAGGGGCGGAATGTTCAGGCAATCTCAACTGAATCAGCCCCGCGCCGACACGCGCCGGTTACCTTTAATGGATATGAGATGAATGAGGCGATTGTTTTGCTATACTCTCTCCGCACGGGCGATTGGCGCAACGGTTAGCGCAGGTGCTTTACACGCACAAGGCTGGGGGTTCGAATCCCTCATCGCCCACCACTGATTTGGAAACAGTCCTCGAAAGGGGACCGTTTTTTGTTTGGGCCCATTTCATGGGATTCGAACCCGCAAGGGTGCGGAGCTGAGGAAACGCGCAAGCGTTTTCCAGCGCAGCACGCGAGGAGCGGAGCGACGAAGCGGGGCGCGGGCGGCGCCAGCCGCACGCGGACATCCCTCATCGCCCACCACTGATTTGATAGGCTCCCAGCTATGGGGGCCTTTCTTTTTTGGGCCCAGCGCAGAGGGATTCGAACCCGCCAGCACGTCCGTCACAAAGGCCGTGGCCAAAAAATGGCAAAAATGAGTACTGTTACTAATTTTGTAGCAGCGATTTTTGGGTTTCGCTGGGTAAATCTAGCCCTGAATCAGCGATTTGAATCCTTTGCTAGCTGTTTCCCCATTAACATAACTGAACATGTGTGGTCTAACTAATCCTAGATAGTCGGTTTCATATGAGATTCAGCTGGTAACAGTACTCATATTTGATGTTTTTTGACCAGCAGGTCGGTAGCGCGCAGAGATGTGGTGTAAGAGGCGGGGCATGCCCCGCCTCTTCTCTTTCTTGAAAGGGAGGGGACACCGCCTAGAATTCGTCGTTGGAGTAATGAAGGTGACGAATGGAAGGAAAGGCGATGCCCCAAGAAGAG
>DBGEDL010000069.1:0-67634 GCA_048375035.1 Collinsella sp. | reverse complement strand
GCGCCGGTTTGACCGGCCCGCCACGGGTCAATCTGCAGTGCGGCCCGAACCCCGTGAGGGCCGGCGCCTTTAGACGCGTGCCGGAAATCCAAGGGTTATACCCTAAGAGCAAACCACCCCTTTTAGGGGTGGTTTTGATTTGGAGCGGAAACTGTGTCCCGGATTCAAGCCTCAGAACGGGTCGTGCTTTCCGGATCGGTCCTCAACCGGAAGCTGTATCCCGGAACCCAGGCTCCGGAACGGGATACATTTTCCGGAACGGTCCACGTGCGGTGGTGTACCGCCCCTTTTCGTGCGCCGCTTGTCGAATTACGTTATAGCTAGCTATATTATAGGAAGGTATAATATAGCTAGCTATAACGTAAAGGAAGGATGGCCTATGTTTATCGGAAGAACAGCGGAAATGTCCGAGCTCAATCGACTGTATGGCACGGGCTCCTTTGAAATGCCTGTGATTTACGGCCGCCGTCGCGTAGGTAAAACGCGCCTTATCACAGAGTTCATTCAAGGCAAGAATGCTATTTACTTTCAAGCTCGTCGTACCAATGCAGAGGCAAACCTGCACGGCTTTAGCCAGGCGATACTTGCGGGCTCGGTTGGTGCTGCAGGCGTGTCGTTTCGTAGTTTTGACGAGGCGTTCGATGCATTGGCCACCATGGCTCGCACGGAACGTTTGGTTGTCGTGATTGACGAGTATCCCTATCTCGCCCAATCGAATCCCGAGATCAGCTCGTTGCTGCAAGACAAGATCGACCACTTATACAAAGAGACCAGGCTCATGCTGATCCTATGCGGCTCGTCTCTTTCGTTTATGGAGGAACAGGTGTTGGGCTACGAGAGCCCACTATACGGTAGGCGTACGGCCCAGTT
Organism: Collinsella sp.; assembly: GCA_048375035.1. Classification (GTDB taxonomy): domain Bacteria; phylum Actinomycetota; class Coriobacteriia; order Coriobacteriales; family Coriobacteriaceae; genus Collinsella. The sequence goes on along the minus strand of DBGEDL010000069.1, from coordinate 66,764 downwards.
TAAGATCATGCCGCTCGATTTTACGACGACCCTCGGCCTGTGGCAGAGCATGAGTCGCGAAGACGCTGCGGTTTGCTATGGCATGACGGGCGGCATTCCCGCATATATCGAGAAAGTCGATCCTGCCGCACCGCTCAAGGACAACATCAAACGTCTTTTTCTTACTCCTACGGGCTATCTCTTTGAGGAGCCGAGTAACCTGCTAATGCAAGAGTGCCGCAATCCCGAGCAATATGATGCGATCGTGCAAGCAATTGCTCAGGGGCGCTCGAAGATCTCGGAGATTGCGAGCTCTACGGGAATCCCTGCGAGCAACGTAAAGAGCTATGTGGATAAGCTGGCGTCGCTTGGGATTGTCGAGCGCGAGCTGCCCCTAAACGAGACGAGCAATAAGCGGGCCGTGTATCTACTGAGCGACCAGATGTTTAGGTTCTGGTACAAGTTTGTGCCGCAGAACATCGGGCTGATTCAAAACGATATGGCCGAGATGGCGTATAAGCGCATTGAGCCGCACGTATCGGATTACATGGGCACGGTCTTTGAGCTTATATGCAGGCAATACGTGTACGAACTCGCGCGGGCGGGCCAACTCGATGTGGTTCCGGCGAGCGTCGGGCGCTGGTGGGGGACGGATAATCGCACGCATACGCAGGAAGAAATCGACTTGATTGTTGATGATGGCGAGGGCGCTGCGCTGTTTGCGGAGTGCAAATGGCGCAATGAACCGGCGGGCGAAGACGTGCTGCAAAAACTCGTGCACCGAAGCGAGCTCTTTAGGCGGCAGCGAAAAAGCTATGTACTTTTCTCAAAAAGCGGTTTTACGCAGGGATGTCGGGATGCCGCGGAGAGTAGGGGAGACGTCAAGCTGATCTCGTTTGCCGAGATGTGCGAGCGGAGATAACCAAGCGCTCTGATGTGATGCTCGGAATGGGACGCGCTTTCCCTTTGGCGGAAAGCACGTCCCAGAATCCGGGCAATTCGCTGGTCCGGTGGTTGAGCAAGCGCCGCGCCAAGGATGCTGAGCGTAAAACCTACAATGAAAACGGCGTAAAAACTGCATTGAGAATGGCGTAATTTCGCAGGATGACGTCGCCCGCTGGTGCTGCAGGAGCGGTGACCTGCAAACCTTGGGTTTTCGGACGAGCTTGTGCGAGAGAGCAAGCCAGTATGTGCGCTCGAAGGCCCGCGTTCGCGTGCGTCCCAAGCGCTACTTCTGCGACCCGTCACTTGCGGCGGTGTTGCTGGGGGCTACCCCTGAGCGGCTGCTTGGCGATATGCAAACGCTGGGGATGCTCTTTGAGAACCTCGTTCTGCGCGACGTGCGCGTGTTCCTTTCCGCCTACGGCGGTGTTGACAACAGTGTCCATTATTTCCGAGATGAGAAGGGCCTTGAGGTCGATCTGATCGTTGAGCACGACGGGCGCTGGGGAGCCATCGAGGTCAAGCTGAGTGATGCGAAAGCAGACGATGGAGCGAGAAATCTCAAGGCGCTGGAGAGGAAAGTGCTCTCCAATCCTGCCGCCCAGAATGCCACGCCGGCGTTTTTGGCGGTCGTGGTTGGAAAGGGGAGCATTGCCTACACACGCGACGACAGCGTGGCGGTGATCCCCATGGCGGCACTTGGGGCGTAGTAGTTTTGCGGGCGTGCCGTGCTTCCATTACCGAAAATCCATTTGTTAGACCTGGCGTCCGCGGGTAAAATAAAGTCGACGGCAGCCCAAGTAGTGAAGAGCTGGGCGGCGCCGTTACTTCGATTAAGGGGTCAATGCCTTAGAGGCGTCGGCCCCTCTAATATGAGAAAGCCATTGTCAATAGGCGTGTTTGTTCGAGCCCGGTTTAAAACCGGGCTTTTTCGTTTCCCGTCGGGAGGGCCCGCGCACGCTGCACGTTTAGTCGACGCTTGCCTGGCAAGCTAATATCCGCGGGCTCTTGTGGGCGCGCTGCCGGCGGTCAGCCCGGTATGTCCGCGCACCCCACCGCATTTCGATTCTCCGTCCGGCGCGCTCGTCCGAAACCAGTCTTGTTCACGGGCGCGGCCCTTGGGCTGCCCAAAAAGGGCTCGTGAACGCGCGCCGGCGATGCGTCGAGGCGCGGGCCCTCCCGGCGGGAGGCTTGTTGTCCGACGGAGTCAGCCGAGGGTCCCCTCCGCCCGGCGCCCGATCTCCCAGACCCAGCAGGCGAGCTCGCGCGCGACGGCGGCATTTGCCTTGCACGAGCTCTTGCCCGCCGCCGCCAGCGCCTCGCGGCGGCGGCAGAGCCTGGCGGTGCAGTCGTCGGCGCGCGCCCGGATCGCCGCGGGGACGTCCGCGCCGGGGGCCGGGGCCTTCGGGCGGGGCGTGCACGTCAGGTAGTGCCACGCCGACTCCACCAGTGCCGTCCTGGCGAGCCGGTTGCCCGTCTTGGTTATCCCGCCGCGCCGCTCGGTCTCGCCGCTCGAGCGCTCCGACGGGACCAGCCCGCACCAGCTCGCGAAGGCCGGGGCCGTCCGGAACCTCGTGAAGGAGCCCGCCTCGGCTGCGAGCCTGAAGGCCGTCAGGGTGTCGATTCCCTTGATGCAGGAGAGCGCCTCGACGGCCGGGCGCCACCGGTCGGTCCGGGCGAGGGCGAGCACCTTCTTCTCGAGCTGCCGGCGGTCCGACTCCGCGCACCTCGCGGCCGTGACGTAGTACTCGAGCACGTCGCGCTGGGGCCCCTCGAGCCTGATCCCGGATATCCACCTCCAGTGGGCGCGCGTCCAGGATCCCTTCCTCGTCCCGTCGGCGTTGCGCTCGTCCCAGACGTGGCCCAGCCTGATCAGGAACATGTTGAGGCGCTGCCTGGCGCGGCGGTACTCCACCGTGGCGTCGTCGAGGGCGCGGTCGAGGTCCCGGGCGGCCTCGACGGCCGCATCGGGCAGCGGGACCTCCACGATGTTGTGGGTGGCGAGCATGCGGGCGATGAACTCGGCGTCGCGCCGGTCGTTCTTGCGGCGCGCGTCCGCCGCCGGCCTCTGCATCTTGGAGACGGCGGCCACGGCGCAGTCGAGGCCGAGCGCGCGCAGCTCGCGCGCCATGTGGAAGCCGGTGGGGCCGCTCTCGTAGCAGGCCCTGGGCTCCTCGAACCCGAGGGCCCACTCCGCGATCTCGGCGGCGTCCGTCCCGAAGTCACGGCGCACCACCTCGCCGGTGAAGGGGTTGAACGCCGCGGCGGCGACCGATCGCGCGTGGACGTCCAGGCCGATGGAGGTAACATGGGGCATGGGAAGCCTCCTCCCCGCAGGTGCGGTAAGGGCTACCGCACGGGCCGATACTCAAAGCCCATTGTGGCATCCCGAGCCCGCGGAAAGAAGCTGCGCCGCGGGGGAGGCGACCCAAATGGCTTTCTCATATCGTCTTTTTCTGCTTCGTACGCTGCTTGAGTGCCTCGGTAAGTCCGATAAGCGCCGTGAGGAGCGAGACCAAAGCGGTCAGGAGCTTCACGAAATCAGTCAGATCGGTCATGGGCATCACCTCCCGTCGCATGGAGGGCGCTGCCCGGCACATGGAACTGCCGTCAACAACTGCAATTCTATCAAAGTACTGCTATAAATACGAATATATGTTCGATAATAACAGTGACGTGATTCTCTCAAAGTGTGGCTTTACGCAAAGATGCCGGAAAGCCGTGCTGTGCGATTTCATGTCCGCACGGGTTCCTATCCTTACGGCAATGTAGCCGCCTATGTAACGAGCGGCAGTTGACGGAGAAAGGCCCTGACCGTGCCAGACAAAAAGACGCCGTGTATCTCGGCCATCGATACGACGAACTTTGCGCGCCAGATCGTGCTGGACTTTGAGTTTGCGCCGGTGCCAAAGCAACGACAGCGCCGTGGACTGCGCAATGAGATTATCGAGGTCGGCGCCGTCAAGCTCGACTACCACGGCAACGTTATGGGCGAGTTCTCGCAGTTTGTGCAGACGGAATATGCCGAAGGCGTTGCGTTTCCCGTCCGCGAGCTCACAGGGATATCGGCCGTGGACACCGCGATGGCCGATCCGCTCTATGTGGTGATCAAAAGGCTCAGCGATTGGATCGGTCGCTACTCCGCCCAGATAGTTTGCTGGAGCGGGGCGGATCGTCGACAGCTTTTGACCGAGTACCAGGCAAAGCGCATCGACCTTTCCGCATCTCCTACGGACTGGGCCGACCTGCAGGCGTTTTACACCTCGATCATGGACGTGGGCAGCCACGGGCGCGTCTCGTTGGGCGACGCGGCGACGTGGTTTGGCATCGAGTTTGACGAGTCGACGGGCCATGTCCACAGCGCCCTTGCCGATGCACGCGTGACCGCCAAGTTGCTCAAGCAGATGATGGACGGGGACTACCGAGTGAGCCCGCGCGCCCAGGAAGTCCGCCAGCGGTGGGGGATAGGCGAGCGAGCCCAGACGCGCCTTTCCAGTAAGTGCCCCGAGCTGGGCGATTTGCTGTTGAGGCTTAAGGCGGAGGGGAGGTAGGGGCGTTAGCTGTCTGCATGGCGCGTGCCTGTCGCGTATCGTTACTCTTCCTGCTGCTTGGCAGGCAAGATGTAGACGTTCTCGGCGTCCACGGCGATCTGCGTGGGGCGGTTGTAGAGGGTGTCGATCTCCTTTACGCTCTGCTTGAACGGCGCAACGTCGGGTGTCTTTGCCTGATGGAGCTTCTCGAGGAGTTTCTCGGATTGCCTGTCGTTGAACCTGCTGATGTCCTCTCCTGCGCCCTCGAGCGCCTCGTCGATGAGTGTATGGTCGCCTACGGGGGTCTTTGCGATGGCGTGACCGAGCAATTTGCCCGCGGACGCGATGCCGCCCAGCAGTGCCGCATCGACGGTGTCGGCAGTTCCCGCCTCGAGGGCGTCGTAACACTCGGTGTAGAGCTCGCGATACGCAATCGAATCGGCCTCGATCTTCGCGGTGGCGTCTGCGAGCTTTGCGGGCTCGAAGTTCTGGGCGAGCATGGGTTCGAGGAACAGCGAGAACGCGTGGGTGTAGGTGGCGAGCTGGCAGTCTTTGAGGTAGTCGAGCACCTTGTCGAGACGTCTGCCCAAGCCGTCTCGCACCTCGATGAACCCTTTCTTTTTCAGGTCTGACTGCGCCAGTGAGCGGAAGTGCTCTATGTCCTGCTCGGAGGCATGCATGATATCGATTACCTTCATATGGGCGCTGGTCATTTCGATGGCGTTGTCGTAGTAGAGACCGTAGCTGTTGAGGATGTCTGCAAGTGTCTTGAGGTTGCCGCGCATGTTGGCCTTGTCACGCTGGCGCATATAGTCGAACATTTCGTCGACGGACTCCTGGATGGAGTCGAGCTTTTGGTTTATCTGCGCGATTGCGGCTGCCATGAACAGCGACGTCGGGTCGTAGGGCACTTGCGTGACACTTGTGGCGATGTCGCCCTCGACTACGTGGAAGCGTGCCTGTCCAAAGCCCTTGGCTGCGTCGCGGTAGCCCCCTGTGAGACCGCTGCCGTCCTTGAACGAGTAGAGTATTGACGGATCGAGCGGGTTGCCATATTTGTCAGTCGCCTGGAGCAGCGTGGGCACGCTCACCGTGTTGGTGACGGTGCGAAACATCGAGGGGAGCGAGGCGAACGCCACGCCGAGTTGGGGAATTCGCTCAAGCGGTAGCTTGATGGCGCCGGAGACGTCCACCCGCTCCTGGGTGAGCGCGAGGTGGATTTTGGTGGATGCGAGCTGTTTTGCCACGAGTTCCTCTCGGCCGTCGCCCGTCGAGGGTTTGATCTCGTTGTCTGTCATAGCGTGCTCCTTGCTTACGTTAATAGTCGCGGGAATTATCTCACCGTTGAGTGGCCTGCTGGGGCGGGGCGGACCAGTGGCGGTTCGAGGACGATTAGCGGACGAAGCGCGTCAGCCTTGCCGGCTTTCCTACGGACTGGGTCGATCTGCAGGCGTGTCGCTCCTCGATCATGGACGTGGGCAACCACGGGTGTGCCTCGTTGAGTGATGCGGCAACGTGGTTTGGCATCGTTTTTGATGAGTCGACGGGCCATGCCCGCAGCGCCCTTGCCGATGTGCGCGTGACTGCCAAGTTACTCAAGCAGGTGATGGACGGAGACTATCGCGTGAGTCCGCGCGCCCAGGAGATCCGCCAACGATGGGGGATGGGCGAGCGAGCTCAGACGCGCCTCTCGATGAAGCGTCTCGAGCTGAGCGATTTTCTGTTGAAGCTGAAGGGGAAGGGTAATCTTAATATGAAAAGCGCCTTATTGGGGGAGGCGTTCTGGATGGGTTCAAGAACGTTGGAAAGACCGCCACATGCCAAAATGGTTAGTACCACGAGGATGAACAGGATGAGGGGGATTTGATGAGACGCATTGAGTCAATTCATATTGAGGGATTTAAAAAATTTAGCTTCTTTGACGTTTCTTTCAATCCGCACATGAATATTCTGGTTGGAGAAAAATGAGGCTGGCAAAAGCACTATTCTTGAGGCAATAAGGGTTGTTCTCAACCAGCAGTATCGCAATGCCGATAAATCAGTTCTGTCTGATTTGTTCAATGCTGAAAATGTCGCCGCGTTTAAGGCTAAGCCAAGTGTTCAAACCCTTCCGAAAATCGTGATTGAACTATTTTTCGATCTAGATGCCCACAAAAAGAACGACTCGTACTTTTACGGAGAAGTCTATGGCGGTAGAGGCCAGAAAGATGAAAAATATGGAATTCGATTTGAGTGTAAGTTCGATACCGAACTTGGCTCTGGACTAGAAGGCTTTATCGGTGAGGGCAATTTACCTCTTGAGTATTACTCGCTAACATGGACGACTTTCGCAAACAGTCCATACAGGATGGTGAGACGCCCCCTCAACTTCCTATTTATTGACACGGCTGCAAGTGCAACTGGTCCCTCGTTTAACTATTACAACAAGTCGCTGTTTAACAGTAAATACGATAGCGAGACTCAAGCAAGAGCTAAGAACGAGTTCCGGGCTAAGCTCGACGATGCCTTTGATTCTGTTGCTCTAGGTCCTATTGACGAGAAGAGGACGTTTGGAATTGATGGAAAGAAGGTACAGCTTGAAAACATCATTTCCGTATTTGAAGACTCTATTCCACTCGAGAATCGTGGCAGCGGGATGGGGAGTCTCATTAAAACTCAGATCGCTTTCGATAAAGCAAGCGCGCTAGATGTAGTGATAATGGAGGAGCCTGAGAATCATCTATGTTTCACGACTATGAGGAAAATGCTGCATGAGATTTCCGACAATGAAAAAGATACTCAGGTGATCATAACGACCCATAGCAGCATGATTGCCAGTACGCTCGGCTTGAGTAACGTGCTTTGGGTTACTGAGAGCTGTGCGCAGTCCTTGAGAGACGTTCCTGATGATGTTTCAGAGTTCTTTACAAAAGCAGATGACAACGCTTTTTTGCAGCTGCTTTTATCCAAGAAAGCTATTCTGGTTGAAGGAGCTACGGAATTTATCATGCTGCCGAAGGTCTACGAACAGCTTACTCAGAGAACCATTGAGCAGGATGAGGTTGCGATTATTCCGTGTGGGGGTGTTTCATACAAGAAATACCTTGCAATAGCAGAGAGTGCCAACAAGAAGGTTTCTGTCATCACGGACAACGATAAGGATTCCGATAAAATCTCTAGAGCTGCCGATTATAACAGCTTGCACGAGGACCAGCACGTCTTTATGGACCAGGCAACTGAAGGCTGGACATGGGAGGTGTGCTTTTACAGGGAGAACGAGAAGGCTCTTACTGACCTTATTAAAGTTCGTCCCAACGCAAAGTATCTGTTTCGCGGGGAGGATTATGGCCCCGTTCTTGGCAGGATGCTGAACAATAAAGCCGACGTCGCATACCAGATGCTGATGGCGGAAACTGAGTTTACTGTGCCCCGATATGTACAGGACGCGATCGCATGGCTAAACGAGTGATACTTGCGGTCGCCGGCGCTGGCAAGACTTACCACATATGTCACTCCGTCGACCCAGTAAAAAGAAACCTGATACTTGCTTTCACTCATGAGAACGTATCGAACATCAAGAGGGAGCTCATTGACGCATTCGGTGCAATACCTGAGCTAACAACTGTTTCAACCTTCGATTCGTTTGTCTACCGCAACCTCATTCTTCCCTATGAGACGAGTATTGGTGCTCATTTTGGCTGCGACCAGTTTGTTAGTAAAGGGATTACTATGATTGATCCGCCGCCTCAGCGTATTAAGTCTAGTAGTGGGAAGGCGATTCCGAATAAACAGTACTTCGCTAAAGATAAACTGTGTCATTACGTTGATAACGGCCTAAGGTATTACTGTGCGACATTATCTGAGCTTGCTCTCCAGGTGAAGTGCGGTAAGGTTGCGCTTTGCACTAGGGCTGCAAGGCGCATTAATCTTTTTTATGACGAAATCCGCATTGATGAATTTCAGGATTATAGAAAGCATGATTATGACCTGATATTAAGGCTTTCAAAAGTGCTTAATAGTGTGACTTTAGTCGGAGACTATTATCAGCATTCAGTTTCTGGCCAAAACAACAGCGGAAAGCCCTTTATGAGGGACAAGACTGCAATTGGGTATCAGGAGTTTCTGGAGAAGCTCAGGAAAGAAGGATTCGAGACAGACGAAATAACGCTAAACGAATCACGGAGATGCACTCCTGCTGTCTGTTCGTTCGTCAGCGAGAAGTTGGGCATTCAAATCAATTCTTCGGGAAAAAATAAAGGAAAAGTGGTCTGGGTCGAAGAAAACCCCGATGCTATTCTGTCGGATGACAGAATAGTCAAGCTTGTTTACAACAACTCCGATAACTATGCTTTTCGTTCTGTTAATTGGTCGTATTCAAAGGGCGACACCATGAATTCAACATGTGTCATTCTTACGGATGGGTTTGAGAGGCTATCGGAAGATGGCTTCTCACTCGAGAGGTTGCCAAGGGCTACGATTAATAAGCTGTATGTTGCCCTTACCAGAAGCCGTGGAGACGTGTATTTACTGAAGGCATCCGTATTTAAATCAGTTAGGGATGGATACAGACGGTCTTCATGAAAAAAGCTGCCTACTTAATGGCCCCTAAATCTTCTAAGGCTTGGCAGGCCGACGGGTGCAATTGAGAACAGACGCCCTGATGGAGTCGCACGAAGATATAGAACCTGATAGTGATGCTGGAGCACGCTAACTCGTGACAGAATCACCCAGCCCGGCAAGGGCGTGGCTGTTAGGGGTTGTGGGTTATTCTGATGTGGAGGGACCCGTCTTTTGTTATGTAGTCGTCTCGCTCTTGGCGCCTACTGTTCGGTTGTTCCGCTGTGTTTTGTTGCTTACGTTTCGGGCGATCTTGTACGAGTTTTCTACCTGCCGCCTAGGCCACATTGATAAGGATGCCGCTCTGTTGGGAACCCTACGACATGACCGTTAGAGTCACGTACGTTGCCCATGACGTTTCGAGACTGATCGACTTTCATGATGGATGCACAAAGGAAATCGAGGGCATTCCGTTCGAGTTTCGCTTTATGACGTACGTCGATTTGCTCAACGCTGCTGGCGGCATCGATGTCGTAATCGGAAATCTGGCGGATTTTAATGAGTTGATTCATCAGAGGATCTCGAGGCTTCCCGATGCGTATACGTTGAAGCGGCGCTATCAGGAGATTACTGGATTGGGATTATCCGAAAAGAGATTAGCTGCTGAGGCCCGCGTTCCGAGCTGCGGCGGTTCGGAACGCGGGCCTCTCCGTGCTTCCATGTGGCACAAGCGCTCGTGTATCTGTGTTTATTCTGAAGTGTTGGATTCATTAGAGATGGGTGCGAGGTATTTGATGACGGGCTAAAGCCTGATGCTGATAATGCCAATGGTGCTGGCGAGAAGAACGAGGGCTATCAACGCAATCACAACTGCCAAAACTGCATACAACCGCTTCATTTTGCCTCCTACCGAACCGGAAGAAATGGGTGCAATAACTGCTAATAGAATTCTACCAGCAGATTACTACTCAACGGTATGAGTGAGGTTTGTTTTGGAACATAACAGACACGAGAGGGACATTCAGCCCGAATGTACCTCCAGGCATGATGAGTGTGTGGAAGCATCCCGAAAAGAAGCGGCCGAGGCGAATGACAAATGGGGCAAGAAGGTTGCCAAGCTTTTTGGAAAGCTGTCGACCAAAGTAAAGATCGCTTTGGTCGTGGTCATAGCGGTGGCCCTTGTCGGATTTTTCGGCTTCATCCTCCCTTCAATGCTCGATAACGACGAAACTCAGTACCTCACGACATCGGATCTTAAGTCTGCTGTAGATATCGACAGTCTTTCTACGGTTGATTACACCTACCACGGCATCGTCGAGAAGCACGGCAGATTCCTCTGGATGGATCGCGTGGACTATCGCGTTAAATACGAGGCTCATATTCGTGCATCGTATACGATGAGCGACATCCAGTTTGGCATTGACAAAGAGAATAAGGTCGTTACCGCCTATCTCCCCAAAGCGCAGGTCGGCGAGCCTCAGCTCGACAATAGTAAGTTTGGCTACCTTCCCGAAAACGCAACTGCAGATATGAAAGATGTCCTGTCACTTTGTCGTAAAGATGCCGCAGACGAAGTCGATAAAAAAGAGATTAAAAAACAGGCGGACACGAGCTTGCGGGATACCGTAAAGGCGCTGACGCTGCCACTTATCGAGGGTGAGTACAAGCTTGATTTCAAACCGTTGGCCGATTACAAGGGGGAGGCTGACTCCAATGCGTAAACCATGGTTGGTATGCTTTGCCCTCGTGGCGGCGCTGTCACTTACTGGGTTATCGGGTTGCGCCGGAAAAGACGAAGAGCCTGATTTTTCGGGTTATACGAAGATTGCCGAGCTTGCTACCGTTGAGTGCAGATTCCATAACGTCGCGGAAATCTATAACGACGGCACCAATATGTTGTTTGGGATAAACGTGGGATACAAGAAAGCGTGGTTCGAGTATGACGGAACGGTGCAACTGGGCGTTGATGTCTCCAAGGTAGATGTCAGTAAGCCGGATGAGAACAATGTCGTAACTATCACAGTCCCTAATGCGCAGGTCCTCGGTCAGCCCCAAGCCGACGAGAGCACCTTTTCTGATATCTATAGTGATACCGGACTGCTAACTCCTATTACGACAGTTGATCAGTCCGCTGCGCTTGAAGAAGCCCAAAATGAAATGATAAAAAGTGCCGAGGGCAATTCAGCATTGATGAGCAGCGCCCGTGAAAGAGCTAAAACTCTCTTGAGCCAGTACGTCACAAAGATTGGTGATCGGACGGGCAAAAAGTACGAAGTTCAGTTTAAGGATGCCGAATAGGCTGACTTACAATTGCCTTGCTTGAGAGGGGCTTCGGATATGAAGGGCCTCCCATTTCTGGTTGTGTTAGAGATGGGAGGCCTCTTTTTGTATTCAACATCTCTTTACTGCTGCGTATCTAGCCGCGGCATCAATAAACTTCGCTAGCGCTTTCGGACTGTCAAAGGCATACACAAGTGTCAGTCTTTTGACATCGTGCGATTTGAGGGGTGGCGTGCGATGACTGCACGTCATCATGATGCATCTTGCGTTCGTCTACGCCCCCGCAATCCCGCGGGCCACACTCAGCAGCTCGTACTCCCTCTGACTCCACTGGCGCAGCTTGGCCGTGCGTACGGCGTCGCGGCACAGTTCCAGGAACACCTCGGTGCCCTCGCAGAAGCACTCGCGGGCAAAGGCGCCGGATCCGTCCGCAACGCACGCGCCGTCGGCAAAGAGCTTCCAGCTAGACGGCTCACGCGAGTCGTCTCCGAACAGCTTAATCTGCAGTACATGCGGATTGCCAGCAGCACAGAGCTTTTCCTCGAGCTTCTGTACCGTAAAGCGCATCTGGTGGGAGATGCTGCTCTTGACCATGGCCGAGGCGTAGCCGTTCGGCTTGTCCAGAAGATGCATGTGATTCGGTTTGACGATCAGGTTGTGGAAATTGCGCTCGCTGCGCACGGAGAAATTGTCCATACGGACTCCTTTCATCGATGTTGGCAGGGCCACCGTGCCTCTTGGCCGGTTGGCGTCGGGATCGTGGAGCCAACTCTCTACCCCGACTCTGGATAAAACACGCCCGCTCCTTGCGGGCACGATGGAGTCTATCAACGTGTACGGACAGAAATCAAGCGCCGCTTGCGAAATGACGCGCGGGCGGCGCTTGATTTCGCCGGCTGTCGCTAGGCTTAAATCCGAAAAAGTGCCGAAATCTCCCGTATAAAAGTACGGAAAAGTGTCGAAGATAGGTACCTTATAACTTCGGAAAAGTGTCAAATTCGATAGGCAAATTATCCGGAAAAGTATAGCTGGATGACAAAACAGCACTTAGAAGCCGGTGCTGGATGCGGGATCCTGCGGCCGCCTTCAGCTCTCGCTACTCATCGTCCTCGTCGTTGGGGTCGCCCTTGAGGGTGTTGATGTCCAGATACTCGTTATCGTCCTCTTTTTGCTGGGTCTCCGACTCCGCTTGGGTGGGGCCGGAGAACAGCCGGAATCCCTCAAACGCAATGACACCGAGCAGGGCAATGACAATGGCGATAAAGGCAACCTTGACTGCCTGCGGAAATTCCGAAAAACGCAGCGCCTTTTCCTCGGCGTAATAATCGGCGAAGCGCTCTTCGCCCGTGCTTTTGGTATACGCCGGCGCGGACGCGGCCTCCGGGTCATATTCCGGTGCAGGCGTGGCAGCGTACGGATCGTTGAGATAATCGCTCGATGCGGTGCCATAATCCTCGGTCTCGATGCGACTGGTGCCAGCATAGTCATCGGAATAATCGGAATATGTCGCACCGCCCTCATAGTCCGCGGCGCTCGTGTTGGCGGCAAAAAGCGGGTTAACTGGAACGTCGAGCGCCGGCATGCCGGTAGAGGTCTCATCCAGATCGGCTGCAGCCCAGGAATCGTAGGCAACCTGATGGGCAACGGGCTCATCGAGCCTTGTGACCGGAGACTTGCGTGCCGCAGGAACGGGCAACTGCTGGGCGCTGTACATAACGGTGCTGTCGGCCGATTTGCTCCGCGTCGCCGCAGCGAGAAATGCCGCCGTCTCGGACGGGTCGCTTGCGGGGCGGGGAGTGGGCGTGGGCGCCGAAATGGGTGCGGGCGTAGACGCGGGCGTCGAAACAGGCGGCTGCGCAGGAGTCGGCGCAGATGCGGGCTTAGGCGCAAGTGCGGGATTGGGGCTTGACGGGCGAGCCCCACCGCCCATGAGTTCGTCGGCGGTCCACGGGCGATCATCCATCACGTCGTCAAGGCTCAGCGAAAACAGGTCGTCTTCACCCTCATCGAACATGCGGTGCACATGTCCACCAATTGCCGGAATCAATCCGCGACCGGTGCATGATGCCTTGCTCAACGCCATTCTGTTCCACCCTTTCGAAATACTAATGACATCGATTATATGGAACTTTCCAAGCGGCTCGGTCTTGGATTCATGCTTTCCAGAACTCGCGCCCAAAAGGGGAGGGGCAATCCAGGCGAGTGCCTACTTGTCGCCTGCTGCCGCCTTGGCCTCATTGAGGTAGCTATAGAAGCTGTACTTGGAGATGCCAAAGAACTCGCAGGCGCGTTCGCTCGACTTGGAAATGAGGAAGGCGCCGCGACGGTCGAGGTAGCCAATGGCACGAATGCGCTCGTCTTTGGTCATGAGCGCCGCGGGCTTGCCCACAAACTGCTCGCACTCGTGCAGCAGATCCTCGAGCAGGTCGCCGATGTTCTTGGTAATGGGCTCGGGCTCGGTGTAGCCCGAGTCGCCGGTGCCGGTAAAGGCGTCGAGCGAACGCTCAAAAGCCTTCATAAGCGTAATGTCAAAGTTAATGCCCAAAATGCCGACGGGCTTGCCCTCGTCGTTGCGGATAAAGATGGTCGAGGACTTGAGCAGCTTGCCATCGGCGGTTTTGGTGAGGTATGGCTCGCGGTCGTGCACGTCGGTGGTGCCCTCGTGCATGGACTCAAACACAATATGGCTGGGGCCGTCACCCAGTTTGCGCCCGCTGACGTGGCCGTTTTCGATCACTACGATGGAGTGGTCCACGTCCTCGGTCTCCAGGTCGTGGACGACGATTTCGCAGTTGGGGCCAAATTGGAGCGCCAGGCCGTGTGCAAGGCGCTTGTAAAACTCAATCTGTGCGGGGGTCATAGGTGCCTTCCTAAAAATTAGTTTGGGCACACTTTGCCATAAACCCCACTTGTTCGCAAATAACGAAAGCGTCGCTGCGTTATGTGACCGTTCGGCGGCGAAAAAGTACCGATTACGGCAACAAACAATTTGTTAGGTATGCCAATCAAAAAATGTGATAGAACATTACTAACAAACTTTTTGTTTGGCATCCACATAAAAGTTCAGCCGTGTGAATGGGATCGGGCTGAAACGCGTATGCGGGGGCCGGCAAGAGAGAACTTAAGGAGTTCACCGTATGGCCGATAAGATCCAGTGGGCGGGCAACACGATGCCCAAGAGCGATGACAAGCACTTGGGAATCATGAGCCTCGACCACGTGAAGAAGGCCCGCGCCTTCCACCAGTCGTTCCCCCAGTACACCGTCACTCCGCTTGCCCGCCTGGATGGCCAGGCCGCGCGCTTGGGCCTGTCCAACTTGTGCGTTAAGGACGAGAGCTATCGCTTTGGCCTCAACGCCTTTAAGGTCCTGGGCGGCTCGTTTGCCATGGCCAACTATATTGCCGATGAGACCGGCAAGGACGTTGCCGACTGCACCTTCGATTACCTGACCTCCGATCAGCTTGCCAAGGACTTTGGCCAGGCTACCTTCTTTACCGCCACCGACGGCAACCATGGCCGCGGCGTGGCATGGGCTGCCAACAAACTGGGCCAGAAGGCCGTCGTGCACATGCCCAAGGGTTCCACCAAGCCCCGCTTCGATAACATCGCCGCCGAGGGCGCCACGGTGACCATCGAAGAGGTCAACTACGACGAGTGCGTGCGCATGGCCGCCGCCGAGGCCGACGCCTGCGAGCGCGGCGTCATCGTTCAGGACACCGCCTGGGAGGGCTACGAGAAGATCCCGTCCTGGATCATGGAGGGCTACGGCACCATGGCTTCCGAGGCTGCCGAGCAGCTGCGCGAGATGGCCATCAACCGCCCGACGCACGTGTTTGTCCAGGCTGGCGTGGGTTCGCTCGCCGGCGCCGTGGTGGGCTACTTCACCAACCTGTATCCCGATAACCCGCCCACCTTCGTCGTGGTCGAGTGCGCGCCTGCCGCCTGTCTGTACAAGGGTGCTGCCGCCGGCGACGGCGACCCGCGCATCGTGGACGGCGACATGCCCTCCATCATGGCCGGCCTGTGCTGCGGCGAACCCAACATCCTGGGCTGGGATATCCTGCGCAACCACACCACCGCCTTCGTGTCCTGCCCCGACTGGGTCACCGCTCGCGGCATGCGCACCCTGGGCGCTCCCGAGAAGGGCGACCCGCGCGTTATCTCCGGCGAGTCCGGCGCTGTGACCACCGGTCTGGTCGAGACTCTCATGCTCGATCCCGAGTACGCCGAGCTCAAGGAGCTCATCGGCCTGGATAAGACGAGCTCCGTGCTCTGCTTCTCCACCGAGGGCGACACCGATCCGGATCAGTACCGTCGCATCGTCTGGGAGGGCGAGTATCCGACCTGCTAGCAGACTGACCTGTCCGGGTGGCGGAGCATATGTTTACTCCGCTGCTCGAACAGTCCTGCGCAAGACGGAAAGCACATTAAGTGCTTTCCTTTGCGTGCGGAACTCGCGACGGAGCAAACATATGCTCCGCCACCCTACGTTTACTTGCTTGCCGGGTGCTCGACCTCACGCTGCTTGGCGCAAGTGATCTATCTGAAATATCTACCTGTAGGTAAACCCTTGTAGAAAGGTTGACTGTTATGACTAAGGAACTCGATTTCGAGGCAATTAAGGCTGCTGCTGAGTCTCATCGTGCTGATATGACTCGCTTCCTGCGCGCCATGATCTCCCACCCCTCTGAGTCCTGCGAGGAGGGCGAGGTTGTCGCTTGCATCAAGGCCGAGATGGAGAGCCTTGGCTATGACGAGGTCAAGGTCGACGGCCTGGGCAACGTCATGGGCTTTATGGGCGAGGGCGACAAGATCATCGCCATCGACTCCCACATCGACACCGTCGGCATCGGCAACATCGAGAACTGGGATGCCGATCCCTACGAGGGCTACGAGACCGACGAGATCATCTACGGCCGCGGCGGCTCCGACCAGGAGGGTGGCATGGCTTCTGCTACCTACGCTGCCAAGATGATGAAGGACATGGGCCTCATCCCCGAGGGCTACAAGATCATGGTCGTCGGCACCGTCCAGGAAGAGGACTGCGACGGCATGTGCTGGCAGTACATCTACAACAAGGACGGCATTAAGCCCGAGTTCGTCATTTCCACCGAGCCCACCGACGGCGGCATCTATCGCGGTCACCGCGGCCGCATGGAGATCCGTGTCGACGTTCACGGCACCTCCTGCCACGGCTCCGCTCCCGACCGCGGCGACAACGCCATCTACAAGATGGCCGACATCATCGCCGACGTCCGCGCCCTCAACAACAATGGCTGCGGCGAGTCGACCGACATCAAGGGTCTCGTCAAGATGCTCGACCCCAAGTACAACCCCGAGCACTTCGAGGATGCCCGCTTCCTGGGCCGCGGCACCTGCACCGTCAGCCAGATCTTCTACACCAGCCCCAGCCGTTGCGCCGTGGCCGATTCCTGCGCTATCTCCATCGACCGTCGCATGACCGCCGGTGAGACCTGGGAGTCCTGCCTGGACGAGATCCGCAACCTGCCGGCCGCCAAGAAGTACGGCGACGACGTGAAGGTCTCCATGTACATGTACGACCGTCCGTCCTGGACCGGCGAGGTCTACGAGACCGAGGCTTACTTCCCCACGTGGATCAACAAGGAGACTGCTCCGCACGTCAAGGCCCTCGTCGACGCCCACAAGGCCATGTTCGGTGACGAGCGCATCGGCTGCGAGCCCAGCATGGACAAGCGCACCGGTCGTCCGCTGTGCGACAAGTGGACCTTCTCCACGAACTGCGTTTCCATCCAGGGCCGCTACGGCATCCCCTGCGTGGGCTTTGGCCCGGGTGCCGAGTCTCAGGCTCACGCTCCCAACGAGGTCACCTACAAGGACGACCTGGTCACCGCTGCCGCCATGTATGTGGCTGCCCTGAACCTCTACGATCCGAGCCAGGCCGATGGCGACGCCACCGTGTTCCGTGCCGGTCTGACCAACAGCAAGATCGATTAGTCCCATTCCTCGATTTTGTTGAGCCGGGGGCCGCTCGTGTCCCCGGCACCCCCTGTTGACTCGGGGCCCGCGGTCGTTATCTCCCATGCTTCCTCAACGGTGGCGGGTCCTCGTCATAGTGCTCTGCATGTTCTAGCCACACGCGCATGCCGGAGCACGTCTACTCATTGCGATCGTTTCATCTTTTGAAAGGACATTTCCATGGACGCCAAGTTTACCGAGCTCGTCGAGCAGCTGAACGGCCTCGATTTTAAGGGTATGTACGGCAGCGACTTCCTGCACACCTGGGACAAGACCACCGATGAGCTCAAGGCGCTCTACATCGTCGCCGACGCCCTGCGCGCCCTGCGCGAGAACAACGTTTCGTCCAAGATCTTCGACTCGGGCCTGGCCGTCTCCCTGTTCCGCGACAACTCTACCCGTACGCGTTTCTCCTTCTCTAAGGCCGCCAACCTGCTCGGCCTTGAGCTGCAGGACCTGGACGAGAAGAAGTCCCAGATCGCTCACGGCGAGACCGTCCGCGAGACCGCTACCATGATCTCCTTCATGGCCGACGTCATCGGCATCCGCGACGACATGTACATCGGCAAGGGCGACGCCTACATGGCCGAGGTCTCCGAGTCTGTCCAGCAGGCATACGAGGACGGCGTTCTGGATCACCGTCCCACGCTCATCTCCCTGCAGTCCGATTCCGACCACCCCACGCAGTCCTCTGCCGACATGCTCTACCTCATCAACGAGTTTGGCGGCCTCGAGAACCTCAAGGGCAAGAAGGTTGC
This sequence comes from Collinsella sp., assembly GCA_048375035.1. Lineage (GTDB taxonomy): Bacteria > Actinomycetota > Coriobacteriia > Coriobacteriales > Coriobacteriaceae > Collinsella. The sequence goes on along the minus strand of DBGEDL010000069.1, from coordinate 48,741 downwards.
CGTCACCTGGGCCTATTCGCCCTCTTACGGCAAGCCGCTGTCCTGCCCGCAGTCGCTGATCAGCCTGCTGCCCCGCTTTGGCATGGACGTCACCCTGGCTCACCCCGAGGGCTACGACCTCATGCCCGAGGTTGTCGAGCGCGCCAAGGGCTATGCCGCCGAGTCCGGCACCACCTTTAAGCAGGTCAACACCATGGCCGAGGCCTTCGAGGGCGCCGACATCGTGATCCCCAAGAGCTGGGCTCCGTTTGCCGCCATGGAGAAGCGTACCAACCTGTACGCCGAGGGCGACGACGCCGGCATCGCTGCGCTCGAGAAGGAGCTGCTCGCTCAGAACGCTACGCATCAGGATTGGTGCTCTACGACCGAGCTCATGGAGAAGACCGCCAACGGCCAGGACACCATCTTTATGCACCCGTTGCCCGCCGACATCTCCGGTGTCTCCTGCGAGCACGGCGAGGTCAACGCCGACGTCTTCGACATGCACCGTGTGGGCATGTACAAGGAGGCCAGCTACAAGCCGTACGCCATCGCAGCCATGATGTTCCTGCAGAAGGTTGCCGATCCCGCCGCTACCCTCAAGGCCCTCGACGAGCGCAACACCGCCCGTTGGTTCCAGGCCTAAAGCTGGGCTGAGGTAAGCCATGTAAAGGGGGCGCTCTACCAACCGGCGGGGTGCCCCTTTTTGCATCGTGGGCGTGCGGGATAAGCGCTTTCGATGTAGATGCCCCGCGACGCGAGTTATGGGTACGATGGTTTCAGGGGAGGTATCGCCATGAAACTTGGTTGCGTGATTATGGCCTCGGGCGAGGGTAAGCGGTTTGGCTCAAACAAGATGCTTGCCGATATCTATGGCAAGCCGCTGATTGCCCGGACTATCGATTCGGTTCCCCGGGGCTTTGACGTTGTGGTTTCGACGCGTTGGCCCGAGGTCGCTCAGATTTGCGAGGACAAGCATTGCCCGCGCGTGCTGCACGATGGCGGGCTACGCAGCGAAAGCGTCCGTGCGGGCCTTTCGTGGGGGGCGAGCCGCGGCTGGAAGGGTTGCCTCTTTTTGCCGGGCGACCAGCCGCTTGTGAGCGCGGATTCTTTTGAGGCTATGGTTCGTGCATTTGATGAGCGTGGCCGCAAGCATCCGGTGCGTCTTGCGTGCAATGGTGAGCCTTCAAGCCCGGTGCTCTTTCCGGCGGAACTGTTCGATGCACTTATGTGTCTTGAGGGCAAGGACGGTGGCGGTTCGATCCTCAGGGACCGTATCGACGTGGTGCTGGTCGAGGCGCGTGCCTACGAGCTGTGGGACGTCGATACCGCCAAGGGACAGCAACGCGTAACGGAGCATATCGCCGCCTGCTCGTATTTTGATCGCGTGGCCAACTGCATCAATCAATAAGGAGCAATAATGATCATCATCAAAAACGGCGCGCTCGTGACGCCGCAGGGGCTTCGCCGCGCCGATCTTGCCGTGGATGGCGATAAGATCGTGCAGATCGCAGCTGCGATTGAGCCGGCCGAGGGCGATACCGTCGAGGATGCCGCGGGCTGCTGGGTGTTCCCCGGCTTTATCGATGCCCACACGCACATGCAGTGCTGGACCGGCATGGATTGGACGGCCGATAGCTTTGAGACCGGCACGCGCGCGGCTGCCTGCGGCGGCACGACGACCATCGTGGACTACGCGACGGCCGATCGCGGCGTGACCATGCCCGATGCCTTGGCCGAGTGGCATCGCCGCGCCGACGGAACCTGCACGGCCAACTACGCCTTCCATATGGCGCTCGCCGAGTGGAACGAGCGCAATCGCGCCGACCTCTCGGCCATGCGCGAGGCGGGCGTATCGTCGTTCAAGACCTACTTTGCCTACGACCACCTGCGCCTGGACGATGCCGAGACACTCGAGGTGCTTGAGGAGCTCAAGCGTATTGGCGGCATACTGTGCGTGCATTGCGAGAACGGCACGTTGGTCAACGCGCTGCAGAAGCGCATGTTTGAGCAGGGTATCCACGGGCCCGAGGGCCATGCGCTCAGCCGTCCGGACGTGTGTGAGGCCGAGGCCGTGAGCCGCCTGCTGTATCTGGCGCACTTGGCCGGGGACGCTCCGGTCAACGTGGTGCACCTTTCGACCAAGCTGGGGCTCGAGGCCATTCGCGCTGCCAAAGCGCGCGGGCAGAAGAACATCTATGTCGAGACATGCCCTCAGTATCTGATGCTCGACGACACCTGCTATCTGGAGCAGGGCGAGGACGGCTTTGCGGGCGCCAAGTACGTGATGAGCCCGCCGCTGCGCCATGCCGGTGACCGTGCCGCGCTGCGCGAGGCGCTTGTGGCTGGCGAGATCGATACTATTGCGACCGATCATTGCAGCTTTAACCTGCACGGGCAAAAGGACCGAGGACGCGATGATTTCCGCGCGATTCCCAACGGCGGGCCCGGCGTGGAGCATCGTCCCGTTGCGATTGCCACGAGCTTTGAGGGACAGCTGGGCCCCGAGGACCTCTGCCGCCTGATGAGCGAGAACCCGGCGCGCGTGTTTGGCATGTACCCGCGCAAGGGCTGTCTTGCCGAGGGCTCCGATGCCGACGTGTGCGTGTGGGATCCGTGCGCGCGTTGGACGATCAGCGCCGCGACGCAGCATCAGGCCGTGGACTACACGCCGCTCGAGGGCTTTGAGGCACATGGCCGCGCCAAGGCCGTGTTTGTGAACGGCGTGCTGGCGGCACGCGACGGCGAGCCCACCGGAGCCCAACCCGGCCGCTACGTCCCCCGCTAGCGGCAAAGATGCCGTGTCCCCTCCGCAGTTGCGGTGAAATACGGACTGTTTGCGGCCATTAGGTGGCCAAACAGTCCGTATTTCGCCGCAACTGCGGAGACTGGGGCTGGCTACTTGAGGTTGGTGGCGACGACGGGGCGGCCGAGGGCTGCCTCGAAGCGATCTGCCGTCGTTGGATCAGCAAGCGTGTCGACTTGGTTGAGCATGATACGGGCATTGTTGAGGTTCAGCATCTGCAGCTCGGCATTGAGCACCTGGGCGACGCGCTCTGGGGTGGCAGCGTCGGTGGGCTCGCAGCCGCAGCGCTCGCAGAAGAGCTCGGGGCGGTGGACAACCTCGGCGACGGGCTTGCCCAGCCCCGAGGCGCCGACGACCCAGACAACGTTTGTCGCGGCGGCGGGAATTACCGGCTCCCAGACGGCATGCGCCTTGAGCGGGAGTTGCTTACTGCCATCTGCCTCGGCCAACACATAGTCAAAGCGCTGCGCCAGCTCGTTGAGCGGCTCGGCGGGGGCGGAGAGCTTGCCTGTCTCCGGGTTCAAAACACCCGCCTGGCAGATACTTCCGCGGGCAAGTCCCGCGCATGCCTCGCAGATGCAGCCGGGAACATGTAGGGTCCCCGGCTTCCAAGGCGCGGCGTCCAGGCGACGGCTCGACCCGTCCCATGGCACGCCGGCGACGGGAAACATGTGCGTGGTGGTACAGAGGAGCACGCGGCCGCCAGTGCGCATGAGCTCGAGACCCAGCGTCTTCAGCAGCGTCGACTTGCCGCCACTGCCGATAATCGCGGTAATGCCCGGCTCGATCCTGAGCGCAGGGGCAAGATTGCCGCTAACCGTTTCCATCTGTTCACCGCCGTATAATACTGTGATAATAAATAATCATCAGAGTAGCGGCCGAACCGCTTTTGCTCTGCTCAAACCGTAGCACAGGGAGGTGCCCCGGGAATGCTCGTTTATGTTCGCGGCGCCGGCGATATCGCCACGGGCGTCGCCGCTCGCTTGGTGCGCGCCGGCGTTTCGGTCGTTATGGCCGATATCGCGGTTCCCACGTGCATCCGCCGCACAATCTGTTTTTGCGAGGCCATTCGCCTGGGCGAGGTCGAGGTCGAAGGCATTCGCGCTCGCTTGGCACAGACGCCGGCTGAGGCGCTTGAGATTACCGAGGCTGGAGACGTCGCCGTTGTGGTGGACCCTCAGGCCAAGATGCTCGATGAGTTTAAACCCGCGGCTGTGGTCGACGCGATTTTGGCTAAGCGCAACTTGGGCACCACGCGCGACATGGCGCCTGCCGTCATCGCTGTGGGGCCGGGCTTTACCGCGCCGGTTGACTGCGACGCCGTGGTCGAGACCATGCGCGGGCATTTTCTCGGCCGTGTCATTACCCAAGGTTCGCCCCAGCCCAATACGGGCGTGCCGGGTGTCATCGCCGGCTATGGCAAGGAGCGCGTTATCCACAGCCCCGCCGCCGGCGTGTTTAGGTCCGACCGCACCATCGGCGACATCGTGAGTGCCGGCGATGTGATCGGGTATGCGGGTGATACTCCCATGGTCACGCAGATTGACGGCTGCTTGCGCGGCCTTTTGGCCGACGGTGTTCAGGTGACTGAGGGCTTTAAATGCGCCGATGTCGATCCGCGCGGCGACGCCAGCTATATCAACTATATTTCGGACAAGGCGACATCGGTCGGCGGCGGCGTGCTCGAGGCGCTTGCTATGCTCACCGATGTCTTTAGAGGATAGAAGGCGGCAATGGAAAAGCTCGATGTGGTGAATGCGGCGCTTGCCGCCCTGCGTGCTGGCGAGACGTGCGAGCTGGTGGTAGTGGCCGGTACGGCGGGGTCGTCCCCGCGCGGTGTGGGCGCATGGATGACTGTCTTTGCCGATGGCAGCCAGGCGGGCACTATCGGCGGCGGCAAGATTGAGCTCTTTGCGCTGGATGAGGCGCGCGAGCTGCTGGCCGGGGGTAAATCGCGTCTGGTCCGCTACACCATGGGCGGCGAGAACTCCGATACCGGCATGATTTGCGGCGGAGCTATCTGCCTGTGCTATCTGCACCTGGACGCGACCAAGGCACCGTTGTTCCAGGAGATTGCCAATGTGCTGGCGTATCGACGCATCGGCGACTTCGTCATCGACTTTGAGCCGTTTATCGCGAGCGCGCTCGAGGGCGATGTGGCCGAGTGCCATGGCGAAGCATCGCGCCATACCATTGACGGCTGCCCCGGGCTTTCGCTGGTGGAGGAGGGGAGTAAGGTCACCTACACCAACGCGGCCTCCGAGATTCCCGCGGCGCACATCGAGACGCTCTGCCCCGAGGGCCTGACCTATATCTTTGGCTGCGGCCACGTGGGTGCTGCGACGGCGCGGGTGCTCACGGCGGCGGGCTTTGCCGTCGTGGCTTGCGACGACCGCCCCGGCACGCTGACCCCCGAATGGGTGCCCGGTGTCTACGACCGTCGTCTGGTCGACTACAAGAACCTGAGCAAGCAGTGCCCCATCGGCCCGCGCGACCTAGTGGTCGTCGCCACGGCGGGTCACAAGTCCGATATCGACGTGGTGATTCAGGCCATGCGCGCCAAGCCCGCCTATCTGGGCTGTTTGGGCTCGCGCCGCAAGACGGCCTTTGTGCGCGCCCGTCTGGAGCAGGAGGGCTTTACGCAGGAGCAAATCGACGAGCTGCACCTGCCGATCGGTGTCGCCATCGAGGCCGAGGACCCCGAGGAGATCGCCATCTCCATCGCTGCCGAGATGATTCACCTGCGCCGCACCAAGCTCGTCCCCCGCAAGCGCTAATCGCATCCCCATCAATAAGTTGCGGTGGAATACGGACTGTTTAAGCCTGTTAAGCCGTCAAACAGTCCCTATTTCACCGCAACTGCCATTTTCCTCCGTCCCGTGCGGATCGGTTTGTGCGGGGGAGTTGTGGAGTTGTGCAGGCAGACGAGGTTTTTCTGGAAATACGCTCCCGATGCGCGTATAGTACCGATTGTTTTGTCGGCTCCTGCTGCGTCGAGTCCAAACCGCGAAATGCCATGAGCGGCGCGGATGCAGCCAGGAGGCACGAGGACAACCCATCGTGGCCACGCCCCGTGCTTAAAACCCCAAGAAGGAGTGAACAATGGCAGAAGAGAAGTATGTGCCGCGTCTGAAGACCAAGTACAACAACGAGGTCAAGCAGCAGCTTCAGGACAAGTTCCAGTACGAGAACGTCATGATGATCCCCAAGTTTGAGAAGATCGTCGTGAACATGGGTGTCGGCGAGGCCGCTACCGATTCCAAGGCCATCGACGGTGCCGTGCGCGACCTGCGCGCCATCACCGGCCAGCAGCCGATGATCACCCGTGCCCGCAAGTCCATCGCTACCTTCCGCCTGCGCGCTGGTATGCCGATCGGCTGCAAGGTTACCCTGCGTGGCGACCGTATGTGGGAGTTCTTCGATCGTCTGACCTCCGTCGCGATCCCCCGTATCCGCGACTTCCGCGGCATCTCCGCCAAGAGCTTCGACGGCCGTGGTAACTTCTCCATGGGCGTCACCGAGCAGCTCATCTTCCCCGAGATCGACTTCGACTCCGTCGATCACCAGCGTGGTATGGACATCACTTTCGTGACCACCGCCAACACCGATGAGGAGGCCAAGGCCCTTCTGGACGCCTTCGGTTTCCCGTTCAAGAAATAGGTTCACCTGCCCTATGAGCGCCGTTCCCAGAAGGGGGCGGCGCTTGGGGCGAACAATACTCTATGTGAGGAGGATATAAGTGGCTAAGACATCGATGATCGTCAAGTGCAATCGCAAGCAGAAGTTCTCTACTCGTGAGTACACGCGCTGCCAGCGCTGCGGCCGTCCGCACTCTGTGTACCGCAAGTTCGGCCTGTGCCGTGTCTGCTTCCGCGAGCTTGCACTCAAGGGCGAGCTTCCCGGCGTTAAGAAGGCCAGCTGGTAAGTCACTACCAGCGTTTCAAGCATCAGTTTGGAACAGGGAAAACGCGCTAAAAAGGCTTTGCCGTTAAGGGCGGCGAAGAACCAAGAGCACGTGTTCATCAAGAACGAAGGAGAATCTGTATGAACCTTACAGACCCGATCGCAGATATGCTTACGCGCATCCGTAACGCTAACTCTGTGAACAAGGCCACGGTCTCCATGCCGAGCAGCAAGAAGCTCGTCGAGATCGCTCGTGTTCTGCACGAGGAGGGCTACATCGAGGGCTACGATATCGAGGACACCGTTCCCCAGAAGACTCTGCACATCACGCTTAAGTATGGTCCCAAGAAGGCTAAGGTCATCAACGGCATCCGCCGCATTTCCAAGCCGGGCCTGCGTAAGTACACCGGCGTTGCCGACATGCCCCGCGTCCGCGGTGGCCTTGGTACCGCCATTATTTCCACCAGCCATGGCGTCATGACCGACCGCGATGCTCGCAAGCACAACGTCGGCGGCGAGATCATCGCTTACGTCTGGTAATTCGCTCGGTAGGTAGAAGGAAAGGAGATCACCGTGTCTCGTATCGGTAATAAGCCTGTCCAGATTCCCGCCGGAGTCGAAGTGGCAGTCAACGGCAACAACGTTGTCGTCAAGGGCCCCAAGGGCCAGCTTGAGCTCGATGTCTTTGAGAAGCTCGCTATCAACGTCGAGGACAACGTCCTCACCGTTTCCCGTCCAGACGACGAGCGTGAGACCCGTGCCCGCCACGGCCTCACCCGCGCCCTCATCCACAACATGGTTGTTGGCGTTTCCGAGGGCTTCGAGAAGAAGCTCGAGCTCGCCGGCGTCGGTTACCGCGTGCAGCAGAAGGGCAAGAACCTCGAGTTCTCCCTGGGCTTCTCGCACCCCGTGATCGTCGAGGCTCCCGAGGGCATCACCTTCGAGGTTCCCGACAACACCCACGTGAACGTCAAGGGTATCAACAAGCAGCAGGTCGGTCAGATCGCCGCTGAGATCCGCGGCCATCGTCCTCCCGAGCCTTACAAGGGCAAGGGTATCCACTACGTTGGCGAGCACATCCGCCGCAAGCTGGGTAAGGCCGCCAAGTAGTCGTAACCGACTCACTCGCATAAGACCAGCACCCCGTCAGGTGCTGGCAAGATCAACCTTTTTAGGAGTTTACGTATGAACAAGCATAAGGCGAAGCTGGAAGGCCTCAAGCGTCGTCAGCGTCGTGTTCGCGGCAAGGTCTCGGGTACCTCCGAGCGTCCGCGTCTTCGCGTGACCCGTACTAACGCCAACATCTATGCCCAGATCATCGACGACAGCAAGGGCTCCAGCCTGACGCTCGTCTCTGCCTCGACCCTCGAGGCCGAGTTCAAGGGCACCCACACCTCGAACAAGGAGGCTGCGGAGAAGGTCGGTCAGCTCGTTGGCAAGCGTGCCATCGAGGCCGGCATCACCAAGGTCGCCTTCGATCGCGGTGGCCGTATCTACCATGGCCGCGTCAAGGCCCTCGCCGACGGTGCTCGTGCCGCCGGTCTCGAGTTCTAGGAGGTATGTAGCACATGGCTCGTAATCAGAAGCAGCAGCGCGAGGCCTCCGAGTTCGAGGAGCGCGTCGTTTACATCAACCGCGTGTCGAAGACCGTCAAGGGTGGTCGTCGCATGAGCCTCGTCGCTCTCGTCGTCGTTGGCGACGGCAAGGGCAACGTCGGCGTTGGCATGGGCAAGTCCGCTGAGGTGCCCCTGGCCATCTCCAAGGCGTCTCTCGATGCCAAGAAGAACATGTTCCACGTGCCGGTGACCGAGCAGGGCACCATCCCGCACGAGGTTCTCGGCCACTTTGGTGCCGGCCGCATCATCATCAAGCCCGCTGTCGAGGGTACCGGCGTTATCGCCGGCGGCGCTGTGCGTCCCCTCTTCGAGCTTGCTGGCATCAAGAACGTCCTGTCCAAGTCCCTCGGTACCGACAACGGCCTCAACATCATTAAGGCTGCCGTCGAGGGCCTCAAGGAGCTCTCCAGCCCTGAGGACGTCGCGGCTCGCCGTGGCCTGACGGTCTCCGAGATGTTCGTCGGTAAGGAGAACTAAGCATGGCTGACACCATCAAGATCAAGCAGGTCCGTAGCACTAACGGTTGCAAGCAGGACCAGGTCCGTACTGTCCGTGCCCTCGGTCTCCACAGGATCCGCGAGGTTCGCGAGATTGCTGACAACGAGTCCGTCCGCGGCATGATCTTCAAGGTCAAGCACCTTGTCGAGATTGTAGAGGAGTAGCAAATGCAGCTTCACGATCTTACTCCCGCGCCCGGTTCCACCAAGAACCGCAAGCGCGTCGGCCGTGGCAATTCTTCGGGTCACGGCACCACTTCTGGCCGCGGTCAGAAGGGCCAGGGTTCCCGCTCTGGCGGCACCAAGGGTGCCGGCTTCGAGGGTGGCCAGACTCCGCTGGCTATGCGCCTGCCCAAGCTTCCGGGCTTCCGCAACCCCCGTCGTATCGAGTACACCGCCGTTAACGTTGAGCGTCTCGAGCGTAAGTTCGAGGACGGCGCTGTAATCGACGGTGCCGCTCTTAAGGCCGCTCGCATCACCAAGAGCGAGTTCGAGCCCGTCAAGGTGCTCGGCAATGGTGAGCTCACCAAGAAGTTCACGGTCAAGGTCGACAAGGTCAGCGCTTCTGCGCAGGCCAAGATCGAGGCCGCCGGCGGAAAGGTCGAGCTGCCGTGCTAAATGGTCTTAAGAATGCTTTCCGCATCAAAGAATTGCGCGAAAAGATTCTTTTTACCATAGCTATGCTCGTCGTGTACCGCATTGGTGCGCACGTTCCTGTGCCCGGCATTCCCTTCCAGGGGATGCTGGGCCTTTTCTCGACCGATAACAATTCGGTCGCCGCAGGTGCTATGGCCCTCCTGAATCTTTTCTCTGGCGGCGCGTTGAGCTATGTGTCGGTGTTTTCGCTGGGCATCATGCCTTACATCACCAGCTCGATCATCCTCCAGATGCTCCAGGCCGTCGTGCCTTCCCTGCATGAGCTTGCCCGCGAGGGCGAGGTCGGTCAGACCAAGATTACGCAGTATTCGCGTTACCTCACCCTGGCTCTGGCAATCCTCAACTCCGTGGGTTACCTCTTCCTCTTTAAGAGCTTCGGCATCAGCTTCAATGGCGCCGGCGCTCCCGAGATCATCTTCGACCTCATGATCGTCGGTACGCTCACCGCGGGCGCTATGCTGATCATGTGGATTGGTGAGCTCATCACCCAGCGCGGTATCGGCAATGGCATGTCGCTGATCATCTTTGCGAACATCATGGCCGGTCTGCCGCAGGCGATCTTCTCCAGCACCGAGGGTAATGCCGGTGGCATCATCACCATGGTGATCATCTGCGCCATCATCCTGCTGGTTATCCCGCTGATTGTTTTCCTTGAGCGCGGCCAGCGCCGCATCCCGGTCTCCTACGCCAAACGCGTCGTTGGCCGTCGCATGATGGGTGGCCAGACCACCTACCTGCCCATCAAGGTCAACACCGCGGGTGTCGTGCCGATCATCTTCGCTTCGGCGCTGCTGTACTTCCCGGCTCAGATTGCCGTGTTCTTCCCCGGCATCGGCTGGATTCAGGCAGTTGCCTCCGCGCTTTCGACCGGTTGGCTCAACTGGGTGCTTAACGTTGTCCTCATCGTGTTCTTCGCGTACTTCTACACCTCCATGGTGTTCAACCCCGACGACACGGCCGACAACCTTAAGAAGCAGGGCGGCTTTATTCCGGGCGTCCGTCCGGGCAGGGCTACCGCGGCCTACATCAAGAACGCGCTCAACAAGATCACGCTTCCCAGCGCTGTCTTCTTGGCGCTCATCGCCATCGTGCCTTCGATCATCTTCTCCTTCACGGGTAATCAGCTGATCCAGGCATTTGGCGGCACGTCCATCCTCATCATGGTCGGCGTCGTGCTCGACACGGTCGACAAGCTCGAAGGCCAGATCAAGATGTATGATTACGATGGATTCTTTAAATAGGCTAGAGGAGGATTGCTCATGAACCTCGTATTGCTCGGAGCTCCGGGTGCCGGTAAGGGTACCGTCGCACAGGAGCTCGTCGCCGAGTTCGGCGTCGCTCACATTTCCACGGGCGACCTGCTGCGTGCTGCCGTCAAGGGTGGCACCGAGCTTGGTATTCAGGCTAAGAAGTACATGGACGCTGGCGAGCTCGTTCCCGACCAGCTCGTGATCGACCTTGTCAAGGAGCGCCTTGCCGCCGACGATGCCCAGCAGGGCTTCATTCTCGACGGCTTCCCGCGCAACACCGCTCAGGCTGTGACGCTCGATTCCGAGCTCTCCGCCCTGGGTCGCGAGATCGTCTGCGCCCTTCTGGTTGACGTGGCCCCCGAGGTCATCATCGATCGTCTGTCTTCGCGTCGCACCTGCCGCGCCTGCGGTTACACCGGCACCGCTGCCGATGCTACCTGCCCCAAGTGTGGCGGCGAGATGTATCAGCGCGACGACGACAAGCCCGAGACTATCAAGAACCGTCTCGACGTCTACGAGAAGTCCACGAGCCCGCTCGTTGACTACTATCGTGGCCAGGGTCTGCTTAAGTCGGTCAACGGTGACCAGGCTCGCGAGACCGTGTACGGGGATGTCAAAGAGGCTCTCGGTCTATGATCAAGATTAAGTCTGCAACGCAAATCGAGCAGATGAAGAAGGCTGGAGCGCTATCCAAGATGGCGCTCCGCCACGTTGGAGCCATGGTGCGCCCCGGCGTTTCGACTTTTGAGCTCGATCAGCTCGCGGAGCAGATTATCCGCATGCATGGCGGCACCCCGGCCTTTAAGGGTTACGGCGGGTTCCCGGGAACCATTTGCGCATCGATCAACGATGCCGTGGTCCACGGTATTCCTAACCCCGACATGATCCTGCGCGATGGCGATATCATTTCCATCGATACGGGAGCCGTTGTCGACGGTTGGGTCGGCGATAACGCTTGGACGTTTTTCGTTGGCACCCCCACGCCCGAGGCCAAGGCCCTGTGCGAGGTTACGCGCGATTGCCTTAAGACTGCCATCGAGCAGGCTGTCCCCGGTAACCATATCGGGGATGTTGGTTATGCCGTTCAGTCTCTCGCCGAGTCTCACGGCTATGGCGTGCTTCGTGATTATGTTGGCCATGGTATTGGCCGTGTGATGCACGAGGACCCCAACGTTCCTAACTATGGAAAGAAGGGGAGGGGCGTTCGCCTCCAGGCCGGCATGGTCATTGCCATCGAGCCGATGGTTACGATGGGTTCCAACCATGTGAGCACGGGCTCCGACGGTTGGATTGTTACGACCAACGACCACCTGCCCGCCGCGCACTACGAGAATACCGTCGCCATTACCAATGACGGTCCGGTGATTCTCACCACGGATGCGCAAGGTGCTTGGTGTTCGCTCCAAGGCGGAGAAATGTAAAAGTCGCCGCCCCCTGATGCCCAACCTCGCCTTTCAATTTCGAAGGCTTGACCCCAAGGTCTATGCCTTCTCATTTCAAGGCGATCTTGGGCATCAGGGAACGGCTTTGTTTTACATTTCAAATGTAACAAGTTCCACTTAGTTGTGGAGCCATTACGAAGTTATTACGATGCGTGCATACGTGTTGTAGAATACTCAATCGCTGTCGTTTTCTAGAGAAAGATGATTGCTTGTGAAGAAGGAAGACGCAATTGAGCTCGAGGGTACGGTAAAGGAACCGCTGCCCAACGCCATGTTTAAGGTCGAGCTCGAGAACGGTCATTCGGTTCTGTGCAACATTTCTGGCAAGATCCGAATGAATTACATCCGTATTCTCCCCGGTGACAGGGTTGTCGTGGAGCTTTCCCCGTACGACCTGACCCGCGGCCGCATCACCTATCGCTACAAATAGCGGCACGCATACACGCACTCCATTTCCGACTGCAGGCTTAGCTTAACCTACGGTCGGATTGTGTGTGAAGACCAGCCATAGTTTTAAACGCCTGCGGCTGGGCGAGTAGATAGTAGGGAAGTAGTTTGAGCGCTACCGAAAGGAAGAACGATGAAGGTACGTCCTTCGGTCAAGAAGATGTGCGATAAGTGCAAAATCATTAGGCGCCATGGCAAGGTCCTCGTCATTTGCGAGAACCCCCGTCATAAGCAGCGTCAGGGTTAAGAGAGGAGACTACGTTGGCCCGTATTAATGGTGTCGACCTCCCGCGTGAGAAGCGCGTTGAGATCGGTCTGACCTACATTTACGGCATCGGCCGCACCACTGCGACGAAGATTTGCGTCGAGTGCAATGTTAACGTGGATACGCGCGTTAAGGACCTCACCGAGGATGAGGTTAACGCCATCCGTGATTATATCGACAAGAACCAGATCATGGTTGAGGGCGACCTCCGCCGTGAGCGCAACCAGAACGTCAAGCGCCTTATGGACATCGGCTGCAACCGCGGCCTTCGTCACCGCAAGGGCCTCCCGGTCCGCGGCCAGCGCACCCACACTAACGCTCGTACCCGCAAGGGCCCGAAGCGTCAGATCGGTGCTAAGAAGAAGAAATAAGGAGCGCTAGATAGATGGCTACTGCTAAGAAGAACGTTCGCGCTGCCCGTCTGAAGCGCGCGGACCGTAAGAACATTTCCGTGGGCCAGGCTCACATTCGTTCTACGTTCAACAACACGATCGTTTCGATCACCGATCCCCAGGGCAACGTCATTTCCTGGAAGTCGGCTGGCCAGGTGGGCTTCAAGGGCTCCCGTAAGTCCACGCCGTTCGCTGCCCAGATGGCTGCCGAGGCTGCTGCCAAGCAGGCCATGGAGCACGGTATGAAGAAGGTTTCCGTCTTCGTCAAGGGCCCCGGCTCCGGTCGTGAGACCGCCATCCGCTCCCTCCAGGCTGCTGGCCTCGAGGTCTCGAGCATCCAGGACAAGACCCCCATTCCGCACAACGGCTGCCGCCCCAAGAAGCGTCGCCGCGTGTAACTGAAAGGATCGTATCAATATGGCAATCGACAGGACTCCTGTTCTTAAGCGCTGCCGTCAGCTCGGGATCGATCCCGCTGAGCTCGGTTACAGCAGCAAGAAGGAATCTATCCGTCAGCCCAAGCGTCGTCGCAAGGAATCTGAGTACGGCATGCAGCTGCGCGAGAAGCAGAAGGTCAAGTTCATCTATGGCGTTCTGGAGAAGCAGTTCCACGGCTACTTCAACAAGGCCCGTAAGATGAACGGCGTCACCGGTGAGAACCTCATGATCATCCTTGAGTCTCGCCTCGACAACGTCGTCTTCCGTCTTGGCTTCGCCCGCACCCGCAAAGAGGCTCGTCAGTCCGTCCGTCACGGTCACTTCACCGTGAACGGTAAGCGCGTGGACATCCCGTCCTACCGCGTCAAGGCCGGCGACGTCGTCGCTGTCGGCGAGAAGTTCCGTGACCTCCTCCCCATCAAGGAGGCTCTGATTTCCTCCGAGCGCTTTGAGGTCCCTGGCTGGCTCGAGGTCGATATCGAGAAGCTGTCTGGTAACGTGCTCGCTCTGCCGACGCGTGAGCAGATCAGCGGTGATATCAACGAGCAGCTCATCGTCGAGCTCTACTCTAAGTAGTCCATCCGGGCTGCTGAGGCTGGAGGTAATACATGTCAGAATTCATTAGGCCTCAGGTTCAGGTCGAAGAGATCAACGAGACGTCTGCTCGTGTCTCCGTCGAGCCGCTCGAGCGTGGCTACGGCGATACGCTGGGCAACTCCCTTCGTCGCGTACTTCTGTCCTCGCTCGAGGGTGCCGCCGTCGAGGCTATTCAGATCGATGGTGCGCAGCACGAGTTCATGACCATCCCTAACATGGTCGAGGATGTCACCGACATCGTCCTGAATGTCAAGGGTCTTGTCTTCAGGGCTCTCGGCACGACCGACGAGGCGACCGCCACCATCTCGGTTGACGGCCCCTGTGAGGTCACCGGTGCGGACTTCTTTATTCCGTCCGAGTTTGAGCTGGTCAACCCCGAGCAGCACATCGCTACGCTCACCGAGGGTGGCCATCTCACCATGAGCATGCGCATCGGCTATGGCCGCGGCTATGTTTCTGGCGAGGCCAACAAGCGCGACAACGATCCCATCGGTGTGATCCACGTCGACTCGCTGTACTCGCCGGTTTCCCGTTGCGCCAAGCTCGTTGAGGCTTGCCGTGTCGGTCAGCACACCGACTACGATCGCCTTGTCCTCGAGATCGAGACCAACGGCTCCATCGCCCCGCGCGACGCCGTGGTCCAGGCTGCCAATATCATCAACCAGCATATGGCCGCCTTTATGAACCTTGCCGAGACCCCCGAGGTCGAGGAGGAGGAGGCTTCGATCTTCGCTCCTGAGGTCACCAACGACAACGCCGAGCTTGATAAGCAGATCGAGGATCTGGACCTTTCCGTCCGTTCCTACAACTGCCTTAAGCGCGCCAGCATTCACTCGGTCCGTCAGCTCGTTGAGTTCTCGGAGAACGATCTGCTCAACATCCGTAACTTCGGTGTTAAGTCGATCGAGGAAGTGAAGGACAAGCTTGAGTCCATGGGCCTGAGCCTGAAGGCTTAATGCTTCGCATATTTGAGGAGAAACTAGACCATGCGTCACAACGTTAAGAAGGGCCTGAAGCTCGGCACCGATGCGAGCCACACCAAGGCCATGAAGAAGAGCCTTGCTAAGGCCCTCTTCGAGAACGACCGCATCAAGACCACCGAGACCCGCGCTAAGGCGCTGCGTTCGGTCGTCGATCCGATCATCACCTGGGCCAAGAAGGGCGACCTGCACTCTCGTCGTCTGGCTATCGCCAAGCTCGGCGATAAGCAGCTCGTTGCCGAGATCTTCGACAAGGCTGCTCAGGGCATGTGGCAGGACCGCAACGGCGGTTACACCCGCATCATGAAGCTCGGTAACCGCAAGGGCGACAACGCTCCCATCGTTATCATGGAGCTCGTCACCGAGCCTTGCACGCCTAAGGCCAAGAAGGCTGCTCCGGCCCCCAAGAAGGCCGCTGCTCCCAAGAAGGTCGAGGCTGCCGAGGAGGCTCCTGCCGAGGAGACCGCTGAGTAGACAATCCGTCTGCATAGGCTATATTCGAGGGGTACGTTCGCGTACCCCTCTTTTTTTGTCGCGATACCGTTGCTTGTTTGTTGGGAGCGTCCATGACTGCGCCGTCTGATTTCAATTCGATTTCCGAGCTTGATGCTACGCTCGTATTTCGCGTGGCCTATGATGGCTCGTCGTATAGCGGATTTGCCGAGCAGCCGGGACAGACGACGGTTGCGGGTGAGCTACGTCGAGCCATCGAGACGCTGCTTCGCCGCCCGATTGATCTGACTTGCGCGGGGCGTACCGATGCCGGCGTACATGCCGTGGCTCAGTACATCAGCGTGCCCGTAACGGACGCTGAACTCGCGTGTACGCGCCGTAGGTGGCTGCGGGCTATGGATGCCCTGCTGCCCAAAGATATCGCCATAAACGAGGTCTACAAGGCCCGTAAGGGCTTTTCTGCACGCTTTGACGCGCGTTCCCGTACGTATACGTACCGTATTGCCGATCGCGATGCACGCCCCGTGTTGTCCCGCGGTGCCGTGTGGTGGCATCGCTATCCCTTGGATGTTGAGGCTATGTCTGCTGCCTGCCCCGCGTTGCTGGGCGAGCAGGACTTTAAAAGCTTTTGCAAGGTTGCCTCGGCCGTTGGCAAGCCCACGCACCGCTGCGTGATGCGTGCCGAGTTTGGCCATGAGGTTGCGTTTGGCGAGGACATCCTGACGTTTACCATCGAGGGCAATGCGTTTCTGCATTCGATGGTCCGCACGATCGTGGGCACGCTTGTCGAGATTGGCATGCATCGCCGTGAACCCGAGTGGATGCGCGAGGTCATCGATGCTTGCGATCGCACCGCTGCGGGTCCCACGGCTCCTGCCTGCGGCCTTACGTTTATGGGCGCGGATTACGATCCCGCCGAGCTTGTCGTGCTCGACTAGGGGAGGGCTCGACGCGTCGTGCGTTGACACCTGTCATCTGTGGGCTGGACGTGTGCAACATCTGTTCTTGGCGTGCAATACAACCGGTGTCTCATTGCTTTTATTGCCGGGGTGTACCATGAACGACAGTTTGATTCATTGCTGTCGAGAGGATGGATAACTTGGTTCGACGTGGCTCGCATCCGCGACTTTCGGTGATCCTTGTGGTAGAAGGTTCGCCCAGCTATGCGATGCGTGCGCTCGAGAGTATCCAGAACCAAGACCTCTACGATTTGCAGATTGTCGTTGTCTGCCGCGATGCTGCGCCTGGTGTGCGCCATTCGCTTCAAGTTGCTGCCGACAGGGACATCCATATTGATTTGATTGACGTCGAGGACGCGAAGCGCGGCGCTTGTCTTCGTGCCGGTTTTGATGCCTCGCGCAGCTCTCAAATCATCGCCATGAACGCCGATGAGTGGTTTGCTCCGCAGGCCCTTTCCAAGATGGTCGATATCGCGTGCGATACTGCGGCAGACATTGTGCTCCCCTCGGTGTCGCTCGATCGATACGATGCGCATCGCGAGCGTCATTCGCGCGTCTTGGATGCTGCCTCTATTGCCATAGAAGACGAGTCTTCTATGGTGACTGGGCTGCCCCAGTTGATTTTGGGCGGCCTAGTCGCTCAGACCTCTGGCGTGATGTATAGCCGTCCGCTGCTTGAGGCATGCCTGTCGCACGGCAAGGCGTACCGTACGGTTGAGTTTATGGCTTATGCGCTCTCGCAGGCACGATTCGTGTCCGGCTGCGGCGACGCTTGTTTCCACGCGGTGGCACCTAAGCTTACAGATGCTTTTGATCCCACCATGTATGCCAGGATATCCGATGACACTCGAGCGCTCGACGAGCTTGCGGACTCACTCTCGGAAGCAGATAGCGGTGGTCGGCTCAAGCTGGCAAGCCAAAAGTTCTACTTTGCCGGACTGGTTGCCTGCATCGAGAATTTGTGTCTGAGCCCGCATGGGGTGTCGTCAATTGAGCGTTCCGCCCGCATGCGTGATATGCTCGAGGCGCCTCGAACCCGTCAGATGGTCGCCGCGCTCAAGGACAACCATCGGGGACTCGGTCTGTTGTTTGGGCCGATCGCCAGCGCCAAGCCCGCGCGCTGCGTGATGTGTACGCATCTGGCAGCTTTTCTTAACCGGACGGGCGCAAAAACCGCCTAAACGGCTCATTACGAAACAAATTTGCATAGAATTGTTTCGTAATGCGTTCTTATACACAAAAGCCTTCAAATAGCGTTAAAATATTCAATCACTGATTGATTGTCTCCGCCATCTTTTGGAGAGAGGGTTTGTATGGCTAAAAAACGCAATGGGCGCCAGGATGCCATTAGAGATATTGTGCGCAATAAGGACGTCCGCACGCAGCGCGTGCTGGTCGATGAGCTCCGCGCTATGGGCTTTGATTGCACGCAGGCGACTGTCTCTCGCGATATTGCCGATATGGGGCTGCGTAAGCTCCCTGAGGGCATCTATGTTCTGGCAGAGGACCTGCACCTGCAGCGTATGGTTTCCGAGCTCGTAACGGGCGTTCTGCGTACCGATAATCTGGTTATGATCAAGGCTCAGCCTGGCACGGCTTCCGGCATCGCCGCCGCCGTTGATGCGGCAGAGTTGCCCGATGTGCTTGGCTCGCTTGCCGGCAACGATACGATTTTGGTTATTGCCCAGACGGCCGAGGACGGCGAGCGTCTCGAGGCGCTGATCAATAAGCTGAGCAATTCTCGCAAGTAGGCGTGCGGGTCGTGCGCTCGGCACTGTGCGCGCTGACATCGTGGCTTGTAAGGGGGTATCGACGTTGGTCGGTACCCCCCCTTTTTTGTTTGCCGGTATAAAGACCGCCCACCAGGTCGCTTCAAACTAAAAGGCCCCCGAGCAGTTCAATAAGCTGCTCGGGGGCCTTGTTGCTTATGGCCGGATGATTTCTAGCCGACCGTATCGTCAGGCGTGGGCGAGGGGTCGGGAGTGGGCGTAGGCGTAGGCGTGCCGCCATCGCCGCCGGTCGAACCACCAGTGGATCCGCCCGTCGAGCCACCGGTCGTACCGGTGCCGCCGGTGGTGTCGCCGCCCGTGGTCTCCGTGGACGTGGTCGTCGTGGTGGTCGTCGTGGTGGTTTCCTCTTCGTCCTCGTTCTCGTCCTTGTCGTCGTTCTCCGTCTTCTTGGTGTTGTTGGTGCCGTAGAACTTCCAGACGCTGTTGTTCTTGTAGGTGGGCGCCGTTCCGGTCGCAAACTCCTCGCGCTCGGTACCGGTCAGAACGGTGTTCATAAACCGCTTAAAGACAGGCAGGTTGGTGCTGTCGCCCAGCAGGTCCGTGCCGTACTTTTGGATGGGGATCTCGCCCGCGGAATAGCCGGTCCACAGGGCGCATGCCAGCTGCGGGGTATAGCCGCAGAACCACAGGTTGGTGGTGTTGTCGGTGGTGCCCGTCTTGCCGGCATAGGGCTGGTTGACACTCAGGGCGCCGGCAGCACCCGTACCGCTGCCCTTCATGACGCCGGACAGAACATCGGTGACCGCGGCGGCCTCGCCCTCGGTAAGCACCTGTGAGGGATTGTCGGTGTGCTGGTACAGCACCGAACCGGTACGAGAGTCAATCTCGGTGATGGCGATCGGCTGGCGATAGTAGCCGCCGTTGGCAAACGTCGCGTAGGCGGCGGCCATCTCGAGCGGCGAGATCGAGCCGGTGCCGAGGGTCATGACGGGAACGTCCTCGATATTGTCCTTAGAAGGATCGATGCCGAGTTTTTTGACGAGCGAGATAATCTTGCTGTTGCCGACGGCCTCGGCCACCTGGATATAGCCGGTGTTGGAGGAGTATGCCGTCGCCTGCTTGAGCGTGATGTTGCCATAGCTCTGGTTGGCGTAGTTTTGGACCTCGGTCGTGGTGCCCTTAGCCTTGAGCGGCGAGTTGCAGTTGAGGGTGACGTTGGGGTTCATGCCGTTTTGGATGGCAGTTGCCAGCGTAAAGGCCTTAAAGGTGGAGCCGACGGGACGCTTGGCCGTGGCATGGTTTACGTGGTTCTCGTCGGCGTTGTAGTCGTAGCCGCCCACCATGCACTTGATGTAGCCGGTCTTGGGGTCGACGACGACCATGCCCATGTCCAGGCCGTCGAGCGAGAGCGTGTCGAGCTGCTCGCGGACGGCATTCTCTGCCACCTGCTGCATCGTGGGGTCGATGGTGGTCTTGACGGTCAGGCCGCCCTTAAAGAGCACGTCGGTCGAGAACTCCTGCTCCAGCAGCTGCTTGACGTAGGAGACAAAGTAGGGCTGCGAGTAAAC
Organism: Collinsella sp.; assembly: GCA_048375035.1. Taxonomy (GTDB): domain Bacteria; phylum Actinomycetota; class Coriobacteriia; order Coriobacteriales; family Coriobacteriaceae; genus Collinsella. The sequence continues at coordinate 28,762 of DBGEDL010000069.1, read as the reverse complement.
GTCGACGCCGCTGCCCGAGATTTCGGTCACGTTGAGGGTGATGGGCTCGGCCTGTGCGGCATCGTGCTCCTCCTGGGTGATGTGGCCCAGGCGCAGCATGTTGTCGAGAACCTTGTTGCGGCGAGACAGTGCCAGATCGGGATTGACCGTGGGGTCGTACTGCGAAGGCGAGTTGGGAAGGCCGATGAGCAGCGCGGCCTCGCTGAGGGTGAGGTCGGCGGCGCTCTTGGACAGATAGGTCTCGGCTGCGGCCTCGATGCCGTAGGCGCCGTGGCCGTAATAGATGGTGTTGAGGTACATCATGAGGATCTCGTCTTTGGAGTACATATCCTCCATCTTGATGGCGATGTAGGCCTCGCGTACCTTACGCTCGATGGTCGAGTCGAACTGCTCCTCCTGCAGGATGGTGTTGCGCACCAGCTGCTGGGTGATAGTCGAGGCGCCTTCGTGCCCGCCGCCGAGGGTTGCCACCGCAGCACGCGCGATACCCCACAGGTCGATACCGCCGTGCTCGTAGAAGCGCTCGTCCTCGACGTCAACGGTGCCCTGCAGCACGTACGGGGAAACCTGGTCCTTGGTGATGGACTTGCGGTTTTGCGTGTAGAAGCTCGCGATCTTGTTGCCGTTGCAGTCGACGATCTCGGTGGGCTCGCTCACCAGATACGCGTTGGCGTCGGTGTAGTCGGGCAGATCGGACAGCCAGCGGTTGACGTTGCCGACCATGCCGATGCCAAACGCCACGCCCGCAATCAGCAGAAAGCCCAAAAACGAGAGCAGGATTATGGGCAGGGCGTGCGTCTTTGAACGGCTGTGTCCCTGTCGTTGGCGAGGACCCATATATTGACCTCCAGGTATGTCGTGCCGGACGGTGGATGTGCCGTCGGGGCAGGATGGACATAAGTTATTACACGATAAACCAAACGGGGCGCGCGAGGCCTCGTGTATGCTGGAAGACGGCATTTTTCAGAGTGAATGCATACCTTGGTAAGGAGTTTGCCGATGGCGATTCGGGCGATGGGGCCGAGCGGACAATGTATGAACGGGTCGGGGGCCGCTGGGGCGGCGCTGCCCGAACTGCTGGCGCCGGCGGGCGGACTCGACCAGATGCTCGCGGCTGTTGCGGCGGGCGCCGATGCCATCTATGCGGGCCTGGGCGGTTTCAACGCGCGCGTGAGCGCGCATGGCTTTACGGATGACGAGTTTGCGCGCGGCTGCGCCGTGGCGCATGCCCATGGCGTGCGCGTGTACGTGACGCTCAATGTTTTTGTGTTCGACGACGAGTTGGCAGACGCGGTGGCGCTGGGAGCGCACGCGTATGCGTTGGGTGCCGATGCCTTGATCGTGGCGGATGCCGGGCTGGCTTGCGCGTTGCGCGCGGCGATTCCCGGGGTCGAGATTCACCTGTCCACGCAGGCGGGCGTCCATAGCGAGGGCGCCGTGCGACTGGCTGCCGACGAGTTGGGAGTCGAGCGCGTGACGACGGCACGCGAGCTGACGGTCGACGAGATTGCCGCGCTGTGCGCCACGGGCGTGCCGATTGAGGTTTTCTGCCACGGTGCCATTTGCATCGGTTACTCGGGCGCCTGTGAGTTCTCGGCACTGCGGCGCGCTCGCTCGGCGATGCGCGGTGACTGCACACAGCCCTGCCGTCTGGCATATGACTTGGTGGACGAGGCGGGGGAGAGCGTTGTTTCCGTTGAGGGCGACCGCCTGCTGTGCCCACGTGACCATCTGGGCATTGCACACCTGCCCGAGCTCGTTGCCGCCGGCGTGGCGTCGCTCAAGATCGAGGGGCGCATGAAGAATCCCGACTATGTGTTCAACGTAGTGCAGGTGTGGCGCCGGGCGCTCGATATGGTGCGCGACGGCGCGTGGGAGCCCGATATCGTGGCGGAGCTTGAGCGTGAGCTGGGTAGGTCGTTCAACCGTGGGTTCACCGATGCGTATCTGCGGGGGAGATCGGGTGCCGAGCTCATGAGCTTTGAGCGCGCAATTAACCAAGGTGTCCGCGTGGGCCGCTTGGTGGCGGTGGGCTACGAAGAGGTGACCGTCGAGCTCGATGCCGCGGTAGCTGCGGGCGATACGCTCGAGATCCGGTTTTATCCGGGCGTCGACGCGCGGCCCGACGTGCCCAAGCGCTGGCCTCAGGTGCCCTGCCCGGTGAATGCCGCGGCGGGGGAGCGCGTTGTCGTTCACTGCAAGCGCAAGGTGGATACGGACTGCGAGGTCTATCTGATTCGCAGCGCCGGTGTGCTGGATCAGACGGCGGCGGTGTTGGAGCGCATGCGGGCCGAGGCGGATGCGATTGCGCCCGCTGCGCACGCCGTTGAGGTGCTGCCCTTTGAGGGCGTTGCGGTGGATGGCGGTGCGTCGACGGAGTCGGTGGAGTGCGCGGTTCCCACTCGCATGGTTTTTGCTTGGCAGCTGATGGATGCCGACCCGCGCGGAGAACTCGATTTGTCCGACGCCGTTGTGGTGCTTGACGAGGTGTGCCGCACGGGTGACGCTGACCGGACTCGCTCACTGATGCAGCGTGCCGGGCGCGTCGTCTGCCGCAACCTGGGACAGGTGGTGATCGCTCGCGAGCTGGGCGTGACGTTTGACGTGGCGGCGCCGGTGTTCTGCGCGAATCGGGCCACGCTTGCCTGGCTGCGCGGACTCGGTGTGGGGCGGGTGTACTTGCCGGCCGAGTTGCTCGGCAATGATGCGGAGCGTATTGCCGAACTGGCTGCTGAGCCCGGCGTCTTGGGTCCGGTCGACGCCGACCGTCCCGAGCTTATGGTGTGCGAGCACTGCCTGCTGACCGCCGAGGGCGTCTGCGCCACCGATGCGACGGGACAGGTCCGTTGCCGCGACTGCTTGCGTCGTCGGCAGGTACGCTATCTGGTCGAGCGTGACGGTACACGTCTGCCGGTCGCCGTTGACGCGTGCGGCAGGACGAGGATTTTCCTGTCGTAGGTGCCGCGTCGCGTCAGTTTGTTATCATATGAGAGTTTATGGACTTCCAGCACCGCCGTATCCGGTGAGGGTGCTATAGCAAAAGGAGGATACCCAATGCTGTCTGTTGACGAGCAAATGCGTATCATCACCTCGGGCGCCGCGCAGATCGTTCCCGAGGCCGACCTTCGCAAGAAGCTTGAGAAGGGCGAGCCCCTCAACATCAAGCTCGGCGTCGACCCCACCAGCCCCGACCTGCACCTGGGCCATGCCGTGCCGCTGCGCAAGATGCGCCAGTTCCAGGACCTGGGCCACAACGTCACCCTTATCATCGGCAACGGCACCGCGCTGATCGGCGATCCCTCGGGCAAGAACTCCACGCGTCCGCAGCTTTCGCAGGAGCAGATCGAGGCCAACGCCGAGACCTACGTGAGCCAGGCCATGAAGATCCTGGATCCCGAGAAGACCACCATCGTGCACAACGGTGACTGGATCCTTTCGATGGACCTGGCCGGTCTGCTGCAGGTATGCTCCAAGTTCACCGTCGCCCGCATTCTTGAGCGCGACGACTTTACCAAGCGCTACCAGTCTCAGACGCCGATCGCCCTGCACGAGTTCCTGTACCCCGTGATGCAGGCCTTCGACTCCGTTCAGATCAAGGCCGACGTGGAGATGGGCGGCACCGACCAGCTCTTCAACCTGCTCGCTGGTCGCGAGCTCATGGAGAAGATGGGTATGGAGCCCCAGATCGCGCTCACCATGCCGCTGCTCGAGGGCACCGATGGCGTTCGTAAGATGTCCAAGTCCTATGGCAACTACATCGGCCTGACCGACGCCCCCAAGGATATGTTCGGCAAGACCATGTCCATCCCCGACGAGATGATCGGCAAGTACTATCGTCTGGCCAGCTCGCTCACCCCGGCCGAGGTCGACAAGATCGACGCCGCCCTGGCCGATGGTTCTGCCGACCCCTACGAGCTCAAGCGCGCTCTGGGCCGCGACCTGTGCGACACCTACCACGGCGCCGGTGCCGGCGACGAGGCTCAGGCCGAGTTCGACCGCGTGTTCAAGGAGGGCCAGCTCGCCGACTTCCCCGAGAAGCACGTTGAGCTGACCGTCAACGACGAGGGCCAGATCTACCTCGCCGGCCTGCTCAAGGACCTGGGTCTTTCGGCGAGCGCCGGCCAGGCCCGTCGCGATATCGACGGCGGCGGCGTCAAGATCAACGGCAAGGCCGTGGCTCCCAAGAGCTATAACATCGATCCCAGCGCCCTCAAGCTGGGCGACACCCTCTCCGTAGGCAAGCGCAAGGGCTTTAAGTTGGTCTAACGAGCGAGTTGACCTCACAAGTGCAATAAGGCCGCAGCCGGGAATCCCGACTGCGGCCTTTTTTGGTTACGACGATCCCTTGGGGACGGAGGGATCATTTGGCGGTGCCGTTAAGCGGAAGGGGTGTTAGCGGGGCTTCCTTTTGGGCATACAATGGCTATTGGCTTGCTGCGGTGAAGGTCTGTCCGCTCCGCAGCTTTTTTCTACGGTTAAAGGAGTATGTATGTCCGTTGAGGTCATGAGGACTGTGATCGAGGCCGCCGAGGGCCGCGTGCCCGTCGACACGCTGTTTACCAATGCGCAGATCGTCGACGTGTATGGCCAGCGTGTGGCGCCCGGTAGCGTTGCCGTCAAGGACGGTGTGATCGTCGGCGTGCTCTACGACGGTCGCGACGATGCCGCCGGCGCCTACGAGGCGACCGAGGTTATCGACTGCCAGGGTCGCTATATCGCCCCCGGCTTTATCGACGGACATCTGCATATCGAGTCCTCGAACATCCGTCCCGCCGAGTATGCGCGCATGGCGGCGACGCGCGGCACCACCACTGCCATCGCCGACAGCCACGAGATCGCCAACGTTTCCGGCCTGGACGGCCTGCGCTTTATGATCGAGGACGGCCGTCGCGCCCCCATTTCCATCAAGTACATGATGCCCTCGTGCGTGCCCGCGCTGCCCGATGAGCAGGCCGGTGCCGTCATTACCGCCGCCGATATGCAGGCGTTTTTTGCCGAGCATCCGGGCGACGTTTTTGGCCTCGGCGAGATGATGAACCTGCCGGGCGTCTTTATGGCCGATCCCGAGACCTGCGCTCGTATCGACGCTGCTAACCAGACGCCGTCCAAGCAAGTCGACGGCCATGCGCCACTTGTCGCCGGCAAGGACCTCAACGCCTATGCCGCGGCGGGCATTATCGCCGACCACGAGTCGACGATCCCCGAGGAGGCGCTCGATAAGCTGTCCCGCGGCATGTATGTGATGCTGCGCGAGGGTACGTGTAGCCACGACCTTGCCAACTTGTCGCCGATGCTGTTGGAGAACCCCGCCCGCGCCCGCCGCTGCTGTTTTGCGACCGACGACCGCGCTCCCTCCGATGCGCTTTCGACCGGCATGATCGACAATGCCTGCCGCGTGGCTATCGAGGCCGGTATTGACCCCGTGGTTGCTATCTCTATGGCGTCCCTGTCCACGGCCGAGGCGTTTGGCCTGGACCACGGTTGCCGCGACCCGCACGAGCTGCGTGGCGCCATCGCCCCGGGCAAGCGTGCCGACCTGCTGGTGCTCAACGACCTGACGTTTGCCACAGCTCCGCATCGCGTGTATGTCGCCGGCGCGCTCGTGGCACAGGACGGCACTTTTGTGGGCGAGGTTGCGCCCGAGACCGCCGAGGTCGCAGCGCTTGCCGATGAACTGCGTGCTTCCGTTAAGCTGCCGAAGCTATCGCTCGACGTATTCGACTATGCCTTTAAGCCGGGCGAGGCTGTGATCGACGTGGTGCCGGGCAAGGCCATCACGGGCATGGTTCGTCCCGAGACTGACGAGGATTTGCGTCGCATTATGCTGATCGAGCGCCACGGCCGCGGCGTGTCGTTGCAAGCCGAGGGCGCCGACGGCGACGGCCCCGCTGGCCTGGGTCTTGTCGGCAAGCACATCGGTCGCGGCTGGGTGCGCGGCTTTACCATCACGGGTGGCGCCATTGCCTCCACGATCGGCCACGACTCGCACAACGTGTGCGTGGTGGGCGACAACGCCGCCGATATGATGGCCGCCGTTGAGGCCGTGGGCCAAGGTGGTCACGTGCTGGTGCGCAACGGAGAGGTCGTGGCGCGCATTCCGCTGGCGCTCGGTGGCCTTATGAGCGAAGGCACGGCCGAGGACGTTGCCGCGCAGCACGACGACTTTATGGTCAAGGCGCGCGCCATGGGTATTGAGTCGCCGCTCGACCCCATCATGGGCATCATCTTCCTGCCCCTGCCGGTCATCCCGACGCTCCGCATTCGCCCCGAGGGCATGTTCGACGTCACGACCTTCACCTACGCCGACTAGTCATCGGGGACGTTCTTAAACGACTGGCCGTCGGGGTGGCGTGTCGCCTGGCGCCGCGACCGTAGGACCTCTGGCATGTGTGAGCTATTTGCCAGGTCCTTGTAACGTTTACGCCCGCGGAGTCTTATTTGAGCTCCCTTTGGGTACGTTGGAATCGGATACACGTTCGATTCCAACAAGCCCGAAGGGAGCTTTTCTATGTTTAAACTGATTGCATCCGATATGGACGGCACGCTGCTTGACGAAAACGGCCAGGTGCCTCCCGAGACCTACGAACTGATTTTGGCGCTACGCGAGCATGGCGTGCATTTTGCCGCATCGTCAGGTCGTCGCTACGATCGCCTGTGCGAGTTCTTTGCGCCCGTTCGCGACAAGATGGACTTTGTCGCCGCTAACGGCGCCCAGGTCTACGCCGACGGCAAGATGGTAGACCGCGAGGTGTATTCGCACCTGGCGATTCGAAAGCTCGCTCAGGCCGTCGCGACGTTTCCCAATCTGCATCTTGCGCTTTTTGACCGAACCAAGTCCTTCTTGCTCGATGACGAGTGCAAGTTCGTGCGTGAGGTCGATAAGGACCTTCCCAATGCCGAGCGCATTTGGGAGCTGCCCGATCCCAGCGTAAATATCATCAAGGCGAGTATCTTTTGCGATGACGGTGCCGTTATGGACAGCGCTTACGTACTACAGCGCGAACTCGGTCAGCTCTTTACTTTTGCGCCTTCGGGCAACGCGTGGATCGATGCCATGCAGCCCGGCGTATCGAAGGCCTCGGGCATCGCGCAGCTCGCGGAGCATTACGACGTTGGACGCGACGAGGTCATGGCGTTTGGCGACTCGATGAACGACTACGAGATCATTCGCTTTGTCGGCACGGGCTGCGCGATGGAAAACGCGCGTCCCGCGCTCAAGGCGGTGGCCGATCGCGTGGTGGGTTGTAACCGCGACCACGCCGTCCAGCAGGAGCTCCGTCGCGTGCTGGAGAGTCTCGCTTAATCCGGCAGATGGGGACGTTTCTTTTCTGCCGGCAGTGGGGGACAGTTCTTGCAGCTTTTTCGCGAAGAGTGTCCCCAACGACTAGTCATTCAAGAACGTCCTCAGTGACTGGCCAATGACTAGGCGAGAGCGGCCATGATGGTGCGGGCGACGCCGTCGTGGTCGTTGTCGTATTCGGTGATGGCGTCGGCGGCCTCCCGGTCTTCGGGCTCGGCGTTGATCATGGCCATGCCGTGGCCCGCTGCCTGCAGCATGGGGATGTCGTTGATGTTGTCGCCGAACGCCCAGGCGTCGGCGAGACGCTCGCCCAGGTGGTCGCATAGCCACGTGAGGGCCGTCCCCTTGGTGGCGCCCTCGCCCATGACCTCGATATTCATGGCGTAAGAACGCGTGACCTCAATGCCTTCGAGCGTGTCGAGCGCCGCCACGATGGCGTCGCGATCGGCCGGGTCGTGCCAGTACATGGCGATGCGTTCGAGCGTCTCGACCTCATCGATCTTGCTGTCGATATCCATGTCGATCGGTGTTCGTGTGCGCTTGAGCGAAGCCGCGATGTGGGGGTCGCCGCCGCAGAACTCATCCAGACGCCCGTATAGCGAGCGGGGGAGGAAGCACTGTCCATCCGCGAAGATATCGAAGGTCACATCGTGGCCGGCGGCAATGCTATGGACGCGGTGGGCGATGGCGCGGTCGAGCGGTCGGCTCAAAATGCGCGTAGCACGTGAGGTATCGGTGGGCATACCGTCGTCGAGCTGCCAGACGCTGGCGCCGTTGGCGCAGACCGCGTAGTGTACGGCGGGGTGGGCGAGGATGGGCTCAAAGACGCCCGACAGCGGGCGCCCCGTGCAGGGCACAAACTCAATACCGCGTCGCGCAAGCTCGTCGAGCATCGCCCAGGCGGCGTCGCTCATCTGCTTATCACTCGTCAGCAGCGTTCCATCCATATCGGAAAACACAATCATTCGCTGCGATCCTTTCTACTGGCATAAAAAGCGTGGCCGAGGGCGGTGATGCCCTGGCCACGCTCGGGTTCTATAACGGTCCGCGTCCTAGCGATCGGCGAGCGGCTTGTATTCCAGCGGCTCGATAACCGGGCGATACGCGGGACGGATGATGCGGTGCGCGCAGAAGAGCTCTTCCATGCGGTGCGCCGACCAGCCGGCCATGCGGGCGACGGCGAACAGCGGTGTAAAGAGCGTCTCGGGCACGCCGAGCATTTTGTAAATAAAGCCCGTGTACAGGTCGATGTTGGCGCAGATGGGCTTGGTCATGCCGTGGTCGCGCATGACCTGGGGTGCCAGGCGCTCAATGCGCTCGATGAGTGCGAACTCTTCGCCCAAGTCCTTCTTGGCTGCCAGTGAGCGCGCGTAACGGCGGCAGACCTCGGCGCGCGGGTCGCTGAGCGTATAGACGGCGTGGCCCATGCCGTAGATGAGGCCGGTGCCGTCGAAGGCCTGCTTGTCGAGGATCTTGCCCAGGTAGGCCGCGACCTCGTCCTCGTCCTCCCAGTTGGAAACATGCGCGCGGATGTCCTCGTGCATAGACACGACCTTGGCATTGGCACCGCCGTGGCGCGGGCCCTTGAGCGAGCCGATAGCCGCGGCGTAGGCGGAATACGGGTCGGTGGCCGAAGACGACAGCACGCGGCAAGCGAAGGTGGAGTTGTTACCGCCGCCGTGCTCGGCATGCAGCATGAGCATCACGTCGAGCAGCATCGCCTCATCGCGGGTGAACGCCATGCCGCCGCGCAGGACCTGCAGGATGGTCTCGGCGGTGGAGAGGCCGGGCGTGGGGTGCGGCACGTGAACCTCGGAGCCGCGAAGCTTGGCGATCGAGGCCATGTGTGCGAAGGCGGCGATGCGCGGGAGACGTGCGAGCATGGAAATAGCCACGTCGATCTCATGCTCGGGCGTGATCACGTCTGGTTCGGCATCGAAGGCGTAGAGCAGCAGCACGGCGCGCTGGAGCACGTTCATGATGCTCGACGACACCGTGGTCATAGGGAACTCTTTGACGTACTCGTCGCTCAGATGTCTAAAGGCGCCCAGGCGCTCGCAAAAGCCGTCGAGCTCTTCCTTGTTGGGCAGCGAACCCGTGATAAGCAGATAGGCGACTTCCTCGTAGCCGTAGCGATTCTCGGCCTGGGCATTGTTGACCAGATCCTCGATGCTGTAGCCGCGAAGCGTGAGCTTGCCCTGATCGGGCACGACCTTTCCGTCGACCTTGTTGTAGCCGTGCACATCCGAGATGCGAGTGAGGCCCGCGACCACGCCCGAGCCGTCGGCATTGCGCAGGCCGCGCTTGACATTGTGCTCAACAAACAGGCCCTCGTCATAAGGGTCGGTCGGCAGGCCGTGGTAGAGGCTTTCGCTCTCAGGCGAAATCTGGCGGCTTGCTTCGTAATCCAGAACCAGGCGGCTCAAGTGGTCATCGAAGCGGTAATAGATTTTCTTGGCGTCGTAGGCCATGCGCGCTCCTCTCCGGGCCGCATCGGGGTGACTTGCATGGGCATGCGCGCGTCAGGCTATCCCCAGCGGCTTGCTCGCTACAGGCGGTACATAAAGTTGAAGACGTCCTCGCGCTGGATGGACACGTTGACGCCCGAAAGCTCGCCGGCCTCGGCCAGCGCCTTCTGCAGCTCGGCGAAGTCGAGCTTGGACTCGGCGGTATCGGCCAGCATGGTCATGGTGAAGATGTCCTCGATAATGGACTGCGTGATGTCGCGGATGTCGACGTTGGCCTCGCCTAGGACACGGGTGACGCCGGCGACGATGCCGGGGCGGTTCTTGCCAAGGACGGTGATGACGATACGGGAGGACGAGATCTCGGCCATGGGAAACCCTTTCGCGTGATTGCGGCGCGCGCGGGGCGCTCCGCTACGGTACAGTGTTCATCATTGTACCTGTCTGGCGCCAAAAGGGGTGTGCTTACTGCGGCGTTACACGTCTGCAACATGGGTGAAGGTTCGATGGGGTGCGTGCTCGCTGCGGTTGGGCATATCGCATTGCACAAAGACCGTGAACCTTTTGTGGGACACGCGGCGCCGTGGTACCATAGCCGAGTTTGTTGTCTTGGTCGGAAACCAAGACGCCTTATGCGCTGATCGGTAACCAGCGCCTGACCAATAAGGAGTCCTACCATGAAGCAGGGTATCCATCCCCAGTATGTCGAGTGCACGGTGACGTGCTCCTGCGGCAACACCTTCAAGACGCACGCTACCGTGTCCGAGATGAAGGTCGAGCTTTGCAACGAGTGCCACCCGTTCTACACCGGCCAGCAGAAGTTCGTCGACACCGGTGGACGCGTCCAGCGCTTCGCCGACAAGTTCGGTGGCGCCGCTGCCGCCCAGCTCAAGAAGGCCGAGGAGGCCAAGGCTGCCAAGGCCGCCAAGGCTGCTGAGGCCGAGGCCGCTCGCAAGGCCGCCGCTGAGGCTAAGGCTGCCGAGAAGGCTAAGCGTGCTGCTAAGTTTGCCGAGGAGGCTGCCAAGCAGGCCGCCGAGGCTCCCGCAGAGGCTCCCGTCGAGGAGGCCGCTGCCGAGGCTGAGACCACCGAGGCCGCTGAGTAAATAGCTCGCCGCGGAATCACTCGCATTCATGGCATAAGGGCCGTGCATCCATTTGGGTGCGCGGCCCTTTTCTTTTTGATTAGTGCAAACTAACCTGTCCCCATGGCACCAAATGGCGGAGAGGCGGCGTTTGCCCAGATAAACCTGCCAAAATAAACCTGTCCCATTGTGGCAGGTTGGTCGTAGTTATTACGTGGCGGTCGAGGTCGACCGTATAGGCCGCGCCTTGTTTGGCTAAAGTACAATCATCTGTGTTTAACTCGCCCGCAGCTGCACGGCGTGGGCGATGGCCAAAAAGGAAAACCACATGGGATTCATGTCAAAGCTGCTGTCCTTTGGATCCGATAAGGACCTTAAGCGCTACTACAAGATCGTCGACCAGATCAACGGTCTTGAGCCCCAGTTTGAGAAGATGACCGAGGAGGAACTCCGCGCCCAGACCGATAAGTTCCGCGAGCGTTACGCCAACGGCGAGTCGCTCGACGACATGCTTCCCGAGGCTTTTGCCACCGTGCGCGAGGCTTCCAAGCGCATCACGGGCATGCGTCACTTTGACGTGCAGCTCATCGGCGCCATGGCACTGCACGAGGGGCATATCGCCGAGATGAAGACCGGCGAAGGTAAGACCCTGGTCTCCACGCTGGCCGGCTACCTCAACGCTATCGCCGGCAAGGGCGTGCATGTCGTTACCGTCAACGATTACCTGGCAAAGCGCGACTCCGAGTGGATGGGCCGCATCTACAAGTACCTGGGAATGACCGTCGGTCTGCTCCAGAACAACATGCCGCTCGAACTCAAGCGCCCGGCCTACCAGGCAGACGTCACCTACGGCACCAACTCCGAGTTCGGTTTCGACTACCTGCGCGACAACATGGTCACCCGCCCCGAGCAGCGCGTACAGCGCGGCCACCATTACGCCATCGTCGACGAGGTCGACTCCATCTTGATCGACGAGGCCAGAACGCCGCTCATCATCTCGGGCGCCGGCACCAAGTCCGCCAGCACCTACAAGGACTTCGCGCGTGCCGTGCGCGGCCTGGAGCGCGGTGAGGACGTGTCGCACGACATGCTCACCGCCACCGAGGACGTCGAGCCCACGGGCGACTACGTCATGGACGAGGCCAAGCACACCATCGCCGCCACCGAGCGCGGTCTTAAGAAGATCGAGCGCCGCCTGGGCATCGAGGACATCTATGCCGACCTTTCGGGCCAGTTGGTCAACCACCTGCAGCAGGCGCTGAAGGCTCAGTACATGTTCCATCGCGACAAGCAGTACGTGGTCACTAACGGCGAGGTCAAGATCGTCGACGAGTTCACCGGTCGCATCATGGAAGGCCGCCGCTATTCCGAGGGCTTGCACCAGGCCATCGAGGCCAAAGAGGGCGTGCTCGTGCGCGAGGAGAACCAGACCCTTGCCACCATCACCCTGCAGAACTACTTCCGCCTGTACGACAAGCTCTCCGGCATGACCGGTACGGCACTCACCGAGGACGCCGAGTTCCGCGAGATCTACAAGCTGCCCGTCGAGGTCATCCCCTCCAACAAGCCCGTTCAGCGTGTTGACCACGAGGATCTGGTGTACCGCACCATCCAGGCCAAGTACAACGCCGTTGCCGACGACGTCGAGCGACGTCACGCCAAGGGCCAGCCGGTCCTGGTGGGCACCGTCTCCATCGAAAGCTCCGAGAAGCTGTCCGCCGCCCTTACCAAGCGCGGCATCGCGCACGAGGTTCTCAACGCTAAGCATCACGAGCGCGAGGCTCATATCGTTGCCCAGGCCGGACGCTACGGCGCCGTGACCATCGCTACTAACATGGCCGGTCGTGGTACCGACATCCTGCTGGGCGGCAACCCCGACGAGCTGGTGCGCGAGCGCCTTGAGTACGAGGGCCTGACCATGGAGGACGTGACGCCCGAGCAGCTCGAGCAGTTTAACGCCGAGGCCAAGGAGACCTGCAAGGCCGAGCGCGAGCGCGTGCTTGCTGCGGGCGGCCTGACCGTCATCGGCACCGAGCGCCATGAATCCCGTCGTATCGACAACCAGCTGCGCGGCCGTTCCGGTCGTCAGGGCGATCCGGGCGAGACCCAGTTCTACCTGTCGCTCGAGGACGACCTCATGCGCCTGTTCGGCGGCGACAAGATGGACCGCGTCTCCAAAATGATGGTCACGGCCGACATGGGCGACGACATGCCCATCCAGCACAAGATCATCTCCAAGGCCGTCGAGAGCGCCCAGCACAAGGTCGAGAGCATCAACTTCTCCATGCGTAAGAGCGTCCTTGAGTACGATGACGTCATGAACAAGCAGCGCCAGGTCATCTACGCCGAGCGCAACAAGATTCTGGACGGCAAGGACCTGACCGACCACATCACCGAGGTCATGCACGACACCGTGTACCGCTGCGTGCAGGAGTTCTGCACCAAGGACAGCCACGAGGGCGAGCGCGATCTCGAGGGCCTTCGCAAGTGGGTCGTGGAGCTGACCGGCCATATCGATACGCCCAAGTTCCCCGACGAGGACTTTGAGGCCCTGGCTGCCGATGTCCTGGCCTATGTTGAGAAGTGCTACAACATGAAGGCCGAGCGCCTGGGTGAGGACCTCATGCGCGAGCTCAACACCCAGGTCATGCTGCGCGTCATCGATACCCGCTGGATGAACTACCTGCAGGAGATGGATTACCTCAAGACCGGTATCGGACTGCGCGGCTTTGGTCAGCGCGACCCGCTGGTCGAGTACAAGACCGAGGCTTATGGTGCCTTCCAGATGCTCGTCGACACCATGTACGAGGATTACCTGCGCACCGTCCTGCGCATCGAGATCAAGGCTGCCCCGCGTGCCGTGGAGCACAAGGAGGAGCCCGCGCTCGAGGGCGCCCAGTTCTCGGGTCCTGCCGAGGTCGATGGCGACAACGGCGATTCCGTGCTTCGTAAGCAGGCACAGGTGCAGGCCCGCACGGCTGTCCAAGGCGGACCGGCTGCCGTCAACAACGGTGGCAAGGTGACCACCTATCGCAAGTCCGAGAGCGACGATCCGTACGTCAACGTCGGCCGCAACGATCCGTGCCCCTGCGGTAGCGGTAAGAAGTTTAAGCACTGCCACGGCAGGAATCGTTAATGGCAGAGGCTTTAGAGGTAACGCCCGCCGAGCTGGACGCGTTTGCGGACCGGCTCGGCGAGGTCGAGTCGTATCTCCATCTGGACGAGAAGCGCACCCGCGTGACCGAGCTCGAGGCCAAAAGCGTGGCTCCCGGCTTTTGGGATGACGCCGACGCCGCTCGCGCCACCATGGAGGAGATCGCGCGCGCCAAGGAAGACATCGCCGCCGTGGATACAGCGCGCGGCGAGCTTTCCGATGCCCGCGCGGCGCTGGAGCTTGCCGAGGAGATGGGGGATGACCCCGACGCCGCTGCCCTTCGCGAGGAGGCTGCGGCTACGGCAGAGCGCCTGGCCCGCGCCATCGACGAGCTTGAGCTTTCGAGCTGGTTTACCGGTGAGTTCGATCACGGCGATGCCATTGTGACCATCAAGCCCGGACAGGGTGGCCTGGAGGCCCAGGACTGGACCTTCATGCTCTTTAAGATGTACATGAAGTACTGTCAGCGTCGCGGCTGGAAAGTCACCATCAACGACTGTCCCGCGGCCGAGGTCATCGGCATCGATCGCGCGACCTTTACCGTCGAGGGCAAGGACGCGTTCGGTATGCTGCGCGCCGAGGCCGGTGTGCATCGCCTGGTGCGCATTAGCCCCACCGACGACAAGAAGCGCCGCCAGACCACGTTTGCCGGCGTCGAGGTCATCCCCGTGCTGCCCGACGATATCGATATCGAGATCAGCCCCGACGATATCCGTGTGGACGTGTACCATGCGAGCGGCCCGGGCGGTCAGGGCGTCAACACCACCGACTCCGCCGTACGCGTGACGCATTTTCCCAGCGGCATTGTGGTCACCTGCCAAAACGAGCGCAGTCAGATTCAAAACAAGGCCGCGTGCATGCAAATCCTTAAGGCTCGCCTGTACGAGATTGAGCTCGAGAAGCGCGCTGAGGCGCTCGATGAGATTCGCGGACCCAAGACTACCATCGGTTTTGGCAACCAGATTCGCAGCTACGTGCTCTACCCGTACCAGATGGTCAAGGACCTGCGCTCGGGCGTGGAGACCAGCAACGTCGAGGCCGTTCTTGACGATGGTGACCTGGATCCGTTTGTGATCGGCTACCATCGTTGGGCAACCGGCAACGCCGATGCGGAAACGCCGAACGCATAAGTCGCCAGATGGCTTCGGCCGTGGCAAAACCCATCGGTTGGACGGGTTCGCATCCAGAATAAACCCAGCACAGGGGTGGTTTTTGTCCGGCGAATCGCTAGAATCGAATAGAGTAAGAAGTTCAAAGCGCATCCGTTTGGGTGCGCTTTTTTGAGGGAGGTAGCATGGCATATCGTCTGGACATCAAGCGCATTCTTTCGATGAACTTCTTCCACGACCTGCCCCAGATTATGCTGGGGTGCGCCCTGGCAGCCGTCGCGACCGACCTGTTTTTGATCCCTAATGGCCTCGCTGCCGGCGGCGTTACAGGTCTTGCCACCATTATCCAGGCGGTCGGCGCCTCGCACGGCGTGTCTCTTCCCGTCGGCATCCAGACTATCGTGATGAACGCCTTGCTGCTGCTGGTGGTTATGCGCGCGGGCGGTATGTTCTATGTGGTGCAGACGGCGACGGGCTTTGTGCTGCTGGGCTTTTTTACCGATCTGTTCGCCCCGTTTGTAGCACCTCTGGCGGATGCGGACCTGATGCTTCCTGCCATGTGGGGCGGCATTATTACGGGCATCGGTTACGGCATGGTGTTGCGCGCCGGCGCCAACACCGGCGGCTCGGACACGATTGGCCAAATCATCTCGCGTAACACCTCGCTGCCGGTGGGCTCGACCGTCATGGCGATCGATGTTGCCGTATGCGCGCTGTCGGCTCCGGTCTTTTCAATCGAAAACGCACTATATGCAGGCCTTTCGATGGTCATTAGCGGCTACGTGATCGATGCCGTGGTCGATGGTGGCAACAAGCGCCGTATGGTACTCATCATCTCGGACAAGTTCCCTGATATTGCTGCCGATATCATGTATGGCCTGGGTCGTGGTTGTACCAAGTTTAAGGCGACTGGCATGTATTCGGGTGCCGAGAAGCCGGTGATTATGGTCATCGTGAGCCGTCGAGAGCTCAATACCCTCAAGACGATCGTGCGCGAGCGCGATCCTCACGCCATTGTGACGGTCGCTGACGTTACGGAAGCCTTCGGCGAGGGATTCAAGGACATTAGCGCGTAGGGCCGACTGCGTTCCGTCCAAAAGACGTTCACATTGATAAACCGTTTCATCAGCGGTTCTGCCTGCTCAATTGCTCAAATAATGATAAATACTCTGGTAAAGCTTCCAGTTTCCAGCATAATGAATGACGTACGTGCATCGCGGCTGGGTTGGGACGACCTTCTGTGCCGTGCGCATCTTGTCTAAAGAGGATGAAAGGAAGGCACAATGAGCGAC
The DNA here is from genome assembly GCA_048375035.1 of Collinsella sp. GTDB lineage: Bacteria > Actinomycetota > Coriobacteriia > Coriobacteriales > Coriobacteriaceae > Collinsella. The sequence goes on along the minus strand of DBGEDL010000069.1, from coordinate 12,360 downwards.
GAAGAGCTCAAAAAGGTTGCCAACGAGGTAAGGAAGGGCATCGTCACCGGCGTGCACGCTGCCAAGTCCGGCCATCCGGGCGGTTCGCTCGGCGCTGCCGACATCATGACCTATCTGTACTTTGAGGAAATGAACGTCGACCCGGCCGACCCCCGCAAGGCCGACCGCGATCGCTTCGTGCTTTCCAAGGGCCACTGCGCGCCTGGTCTGTACGCCGTGCTCGCCGAGCGCGGGTTCTTTCCCAAGGAGGATCTCGAGACGCTGCGCCACATCGGCAGCCACCTGCAGGGTCACCCCAACATGAACGACACCCCGGGCGTTGACATGTCCACCGGTTCGCTCGGCCAGGGCATCTCCGCCGCCGTGGGCATGGCCGTTGCCGCCAAGCACTGGGGCGACGACTATCGCACCTACGCCCTGCTGGGCGATGGCGAGAGCGAGGAGGGCCAGGTCTGGGAGGCCGCCATGTTTGCCGGCAACCAGCAGCTCGATAACCTCTGCGTGATCGTCGACCACAACGGCCTGCAGATCGACGGCCCCGTCGAGGAGGTCAACGACCCCATGCCGCTCGCCGACAAGTTCCGCGCCTTCAAGTTCCATGTGGTGGAGCTCGCCGACGGCAACGACTTCGACCAGATCCGCGCCGCCTTTGCCGAGGCCCGCGCTACCAAGGGTCAGCCGACCGCCATTATCGCCGAGACCATGAAGGGCAAGGGCGTCTCCTTTATGGAGAACCAGGTGGGCTGGCACGGTAAGGCCCCCAACGATGAACAGTTTGAGCAGGCCATGGCAGAGCTCACGGCCGCCGGAGAGGAGCTCTAGGATGGCAGACGTCAAGAAAATCGCCACGCGCGTAAGCTACGGCGAGGCCCTCGTCGAGCTCGCCAACGAGCACGATGACTTTGTGGTCCTCGACGCCGACCTGGCCGCCGCCACGCAGACCGGCAAGTTCAAGGCAGCCTGCCCCGACCGCTTCTTCGATGTGGGCATTGCCGAGAGCAACCTGATGGGTGTTGCCGCCGGTATCGCGACCACCGGCCGCGTTGCCTTCGCGAGCAGCTTTGCCATGTTTGCCGCCGGCCGCGCCTTTGAGCAGGTCCGCAACTCCATCGGCTATCCGCACCTTAACGTTAAGATCGGTGCCACGCACGCCGGCATCTCGGTGGGCGAGGACGGCGCCACGCACCAGTGCTGCGAGGATATCGCCCTGATGCGCGTCATCCCCGGCATGACCGTGATTGTTCCCGCCGACGACGTCGAGGCCCGCGCCGTGACGCGCGCCGCCTACGAGTGCGACGGCCCCGTGTATATGCGCTTCGCCCGTCTGGCCTCGCCGGTTATCAACGACCCCGAGACCTACAAGTTCGAGGTAGGCAAGGGCATCGTCATGCGCGAGGGCACCGACGTCACCATCATCGCCTGCGGCCTGATGGTCGGCGAGGCTCTCGAGGCTGCCGAGCAGCTTGCTGCCAAGGGCATCGATGCCGAGGTCATCAACATGCACACCATCAAGCCCATCGATGCCGACCTGATCGTCAAGAGCGCCACCAAGACCGGTCACGTCGTGACCGTCGAGGAGCACTCCGTGATCGGTGGCCTGGGCAGCGCCGTCGCCGATGTCCTGTGCGAGCAGTGCCCGACGCCGCTCAAGAAGATCGGTGTCAACGACACCTTCGGCGAGTCCGGCCCGGGTGCCGAGCTCCTGCACAAGTACGGCCTGGACGCCGCCAACATCGTGGCGACCACCAAGGAGTTCTTGGCATAAGGCAAGACGAGGCAAAGTATCGCGTCGACAACCGCAAACAAGCCAGAACAGGGGCGTCCTCAAAGAGGGCGCCCCTGTTTATGCTGAATTTAAATTAGAGTCCTGCCAAGCAAAGTTCCCATGGGGAAACGGGCCCATCCCAACAAAGTGCAATTCAGACCCTTCCAACTTTGTATGCGCAGCATCTCAAGTTGGTGCGTCGGCCCCATAGTAGCCGCAGGCCGGGCGCAGGGTTACCTCCCAAATCTTTCCGCAGCGCAGGCCGGCGTTTGTCCGCAGCTCCGCAGGAGCAGGACAAATGCCGGCCATGCGCGAGGACGATTTGGGAGGTAACCCTGCGCCCGGCCGGTGAGACCCAAACCCCGCCATGCTTCTTATGTGCAGTAAAGCTAATGCTGCTAAAATATAAAGCGTTCATGTAGTTTAAACGCACGACGATAAGGAGCACCAGTGGGTAACCACTTCCGTACCTCCGGTGCGGGCGATGATGCCCCCAAGACGCAGACGGGCGTCCAGGGCAGTCGTTTCGCCACTCCGGATTCAGAGGGCCAGCCTGTTGCTCAGGCCCCCGATCAGCCGGCAGATCAGGCACAGCCGGCATCCGATCCCTTTGCCTACAATCCCACCAGCGATGTCGCGCTTTCCGGCACGGCGGGTTTTGAGCCCGTTCAGGCCGTGACCACTCGCGTGGAGCAGCCTCAGGCTGGCGCCGCCACGCCGCAGCCTACCATGGCCGGCATTCCCGACCCCATGGCCCCTGCGACGCCGGTTCCTCAGCCTGCGCAGTCCGGTCTCTTTGCCGCTATTCCCGATCCCACGCAGCCTGCTGCCCCGGTGGTCGAGAGCGATCAGGCCGCCGAGGTCGCAAGCCTCGATAACGCGCTCAACAACCCCGATTTTACGTCGGTGTTTGCGCCCATCGATCCGCAAGCCAGCCGCAAGAAGATGGCCAAGCAGGCCGGTGTCGAGCCCGTCATCCTTATGGAGCATGTCACCAAGATCTATCCGGCACAGCCCAACAAGCCTGCACTCGACGACATCAACATCGAGATCTATCCGGGCGAGTTCGTCTTCCTGGTCGGTCATTCCGGCTCGGGTAAGACCACGCTGCTGTCGACGCTCAACCGCGACGTCAAGCCGACGAGCGGCCGCATCTTGGTTGCCGGTCAGGACCTCATGAAGATCAAGAACCGCAAGGTTCCGTTCCTGCGCCGCCAGATTGGCGCCGTGTTCCAGGACTTTAAGCTTCTGCCGCAAAAGACCGCCTACGAAAACGTGGCGTTTGCCCTGCAGTGCATCGGCAAGCCCAAGGGCGTCATTCGCAGCCAGGTGCCCGAGGTGCTGCGTCTGGTCGGTCTGGCCGATCAGATGGACTCGCTGCCCGACCAGCTTTCCGGTGGCGAGCAGCAGCGCGTCGCCGTCGCCCGTGCTATGGTCAACCGTCCGCCGCTGCTGATCTGCGACGAGCCCACGGGTAACCTCGACCCGGCGATCTCGCTGGGTATCATGAAGCTGCTCGAGCGTATTAACCGCACCGGCACCACCGTGATCGTCGCCACGCACGACCGCGAGATGGTCGATAGCATGCACCGTCGCGTGATCGCCCTCGAGGGCGGCCACGTTATCCGCGACCAGGAGAGGGGAGGTTACGGCAACTATGGCACCAACTAACGTGGGTTACTCCTTCAAAGAGGCAATCAGTCACTTCTTCCGTAACTGGACTACCTCGCTCGGCGCCGTCATCACGATCTTCCTTTCGCTGTTTATCATCGGCCTGTTCATCATGGGCTCCGCGATGCTGAACTCCGTGATCGGCACCGTCGAGGATCAGGTTGTCATCAACGCGTTCATTAGCGATGACGCCGATCAGGCCGATGTTCGGGCTTTTGAGGCCGAGCTTAAGACGTGGAATAACGTCAAGTCCGTGACCTATAAGGACAAGGACGACGCGCTGGCCGAGTATACGAGCAAGATGTCGGGCAACGCCGACGCCACCATGAGCGCGCTCGATGGCCAGAACCCGCTGCCGGCTTCGTTTGCAATTGAGATGGACGATCCGTCCAAGGTTGAGAGCACGGCAGAGAAGCTCAAGAAGGATGCCGATTTCCAGAAGATCGCGGATGACGGCGACGTCAACGCGAGCGTGCTGTACGGCCAGGAGGAAGTGAGCCGCCTGTTCCAGGTGACCAACTACATCCGCATCGCCGCCGTGGTGCTCGTTGGCCTTCTGACCTTTATCGCATTCATCTTCATCAACAGCACGATTCGCCTGTCCATCACGGCGCGTCGTCGTGAGATTGCGATTATGCGTCTGGTCGGCGCCAGCAACGGTTTCATTCGCGGCCCGTTTATCACCGAGGGCGTACTGCAGGCCATTTTGGGCTCGCTGCTTTCCATCGGCGTTCTGGAGCTGCTGCGCAACCTGATGATTCCGCGTCTTCAGGAGAGCATCGGCTGGATGTCGTTTGCCCTGCCGATGCAGTACTACCTGGTGACCTATGCTGCGCTGGTCCTGGTCGGCGTGATTATCGGTCTCTTTGGTTCTGCCATCGCCATGCGCCGCTACCTGCGCGTGTAGGCATGTCTGGATTTCATTCCTTCCAACGGGTCGTCTCTTATGGGGCGGCCCGTTTTTTGATTCCGATGCGACGGCAGGATCGCGGATCATTTGGGTAGACTCTTTGGAGTCCGCAATCGATAGCAAGGAGGCGCCATGGGGCGCAACAACAAGCATAAGCGCGGTGCCCGCAACAAGCGTGGACCGGTGCGCAGCGAGCGCCGTCCGAGTCTGACCGGACGCGTGCAGCTCCATGAGCACAGCGCCTATGTCATAACCGAGAACGGCGACTATAAAGTCATGGGCCGCGGTAAGCGCGAGATTATGGACGGCGATATCGTCGCCGTGAGCATTAAGAACAGCCCGCATGGTGAGCGTCGTGCCGTGATTGAGGGGGTCGTCGAGCGCGCTGCCATCAGTGTGGTGGGCACGTACCAGACGGCCGGTCCGCTCGGCGTGATCGAGCCGCTCGATTCGCGTCTCAAGGCCGATTTCTTCATTTTGCCCGAGGACACTTCGGCCGAGCGCCTGGGCGTTCATCCCGGTGACGCTGTGGTCGCACGCATTCTGACCTATCCGATGCGCCTTGAATCGGGCACCGTGACCATCGAGCGCCGTATTGGCGGCGATGACGCGCCCGATCTGGGTGTTCAATACGTAATGGCGCGCTATGGCTATACCGACAGCTATCCCGAGGCAGCGCTGGCCGAGGCCGAGGGCCTTTCGCTCGATGTGACCGCGGCGCTCAAAGATCCGCTCCGACGCGATCTACGCGACCGCTTTATCATCACGATCGACCCGGTCGACGCTCGCGACTTTGACGATGCCATTTCGCTGGAGCGCACGCCCGATGGCGGCTACAAGCTGGGCGTCCACATCGCCGATGTCTCGCACTATGTGGCCTGGGACGGGCATATCGATCTTGAGGCGCGCCATCGCACGACATCGGTGTATCTGGCCGATCGAGTGCTGCCCATGCTGCCTGAGCGCTTATCGAACGACCTGTGCTCGCTTCGTCCCGACGAGGATCGTCTGGCGTTTACCGTCGATATTGAACTCGATGCGCAGGGCCGCGTTCGCCACTACGATCCCTATCCCAGTGTGATTCGTTCGCGCGTGCGCATGGACTACGACGGCGCCGAAGCGCTGCTGGTACGTGCCAGCGCGGTGGAGTATGGGGCGCTGGAGGGCGCCGCCGAGGATGTTGCGGCTGTAGAGACTTCGCGTGAGGAAGCGCTCGAGCGTGGGCTTGCGTGCGAGGAAACTGCTCGCGGCTATAACGTCGATCTGGGTGATTTTCTCGTCGCCGCTAACGAGCTCGCCGAGCTTCGCCGCCACATTCGTCGCGCGCGTGGTTCGGTCGACTTCGATACGGCTGAGATTCGCGCTCTGTTGGACGAGGACGGCGTGCCCGTGCAGATTGTGGCGCGCGAGCGCTCGTGTGCCACGTCGCTGATCGAGGAAGCCATGCTGCTCGCCAATGAGTGCGTGGCCGAGTGGCTGGCCGACCGCGATATCGAGGCCTGCTACCGCGTGCATGAAGACCCCAGTCCCGACAGCCTTCACGGCGCCGCCGTGGCACTGGCTCAGCTGGGTATTATCGACGATCGTCGCGCAGCTGGCATTGCCCTGGGAAGCCCCGATGAGCTGCAGGCCGCAGTTGATGCTGCCGCCGGTACGGCCAGCGCGCCGCTCGTCAACACACTGCTTCTGCGCAGCATGCAGCGCGCGCTGTACAAGCCACGCAACGAGGGCCACTTTGCGCTCGCCGCGCCGTGCTACTGCCACTTTACGAGCCCCATCCGTCGCTACCCCGATCTGGTGGTGCACCGCGTGCTCAAGCTACAGTTGGCTTACGAGCGGCTGGGCGGCAAGGACGCCCTGGTCCGCACACCGCGCCTGATCGGTAAGGGGCGCGAGTCGCTGCCGCGCATTCTGCCCCAGATCTGTCGCGCCTGCAGCGATGCCGAGCGCGCGGCAGATGCCGCCAGCCATGCGACGCAAAAGATCAAGATCGCCCAGTACTATGAGGACCGTCTAGGCGAGCGCTATGCCGGAACCGTCTCGTGGGTTAGCAGCATGGGCCTCTTTGTGCGCTTGGATCTAACGCAGGTCGAAGGCTTGGTTTCGATCAAGAGCCTGGGCAACGAGTGGTTCGAGTTCGACGAGGACGCGCTTACTCTGACGGGCGCCGACACAGGCACCCGTTACGAGCTGGGGCAGCGCGTGATCATCGAGGTCTCGCGCGTCAATACCACGCGTGGGCACTTGGACTTCAAGCTTATCCATTAGCCAAATCCCGACTGATGGTGGGGGAGCGGAGGGCGGCCTTTCGGGACCGCCCTCCGCATTTGAATCGTGGCTACCTTGCCGTCTGCTCGGCCGCCCGCTTACCTGCTATTTGAGAGGTAAAACCTACCAAAATAAACCTGTCCCTTTTGGCAGGTTTACAAGAAAGCGGGGATGAGATGGCGACGGTGTACGGTTATGCGCGGGTGAGTTCGCGCGATCAGAACCTTAATCGGCAGCTGGATGCGCTGGGCGCCTATGGCGTGGGCTCGGCGAATATTTATGCCGACCATGCGAGCGGCAAGGACTTCGATCGACCGCGTTATCGCGAGCTGCTGCACGTCCTGGGAGACGGGGACGTACTGGTGGTGCTTTCTATCGACCGACTTGGTCGTAATTACTCCGAGATTCTTGAGGAATGGCGACGCATTACCAAGGAGCTCGGGGTTGCCATTGTGGTGTTGGACATGCCATTGCTTGACACGCGCGTCAGGGCCAGCGGCGCGCCGGATGTGACCAACACCCTGATTGCCGATATTGTGCTGCAACTGCTGAGCTACGTGGCGCAGGTGGAGCGCGAGAATATCCATCGGCGCCAGGCGGAGGGAATTGCAGCGGCGCGGGCGCGAGGGGTCCGTTTCGGTCGACCTCGCAAGCCATGCCCTCCTCAGTTTGAGCTGGTGCGCGATAGCTATGAGGCGGGCGATATTACCCGCAGCCAGGCAGCAAAGTGCCTGGGCGTGTGCGTGGGGACGTTCGATCGCTGGATGCGCGAGGCGGGGTAGGGGTTTGCGTCGCTTTGTCGCTTCCTGTTGCGATTCAAATTTTGATACGGTGACGATGCCATTTGGGGCTACACTCGCTGATATTCAAAAAAGGAGGTTGGCCCTTGGCGCGCGTAAAACAAATAATCGGATGGACCGCGATTGTTCTGTTCGCTGCAACGCTGGCGGGCATCTGTGTGCTGACGGAGCAAAATGCGGTGGAGACGTCGTTGCTGAGCGAGTCCACCGCGCGTGTGGTGGAGGGTCAGGCTACGGGCGTTCAGGCTGCCGGTGCCACGGGCGAAGCTCAGACGGAGAACGGAATAACCGGGGGCACCGATTCGGCTGCCTCGAATGTCCGGTCTGGTCGACTTGCTTCCATTCGCGTGTGGGTAGGCACAAACGTCCGTCGCGTCGCCCATACCGTAGAGTTTTTCTTCGTCGGATTGTTCGCTTCGGTGATCGCGGTTTGCTTTTCTAGGCGTCCGTGGAGTGTATGCTCCCGTTGCGTGCCCGTATTGCTCTTTTGCGCCGCCTGCTCCGTTGGCGATCAGGTACATAAGATCTTTGTTCCCGGCAGGCATTTCGACGTTATCGATTTAGGATTCGATGCTGCGGGCTATGTCACCGCCATGCTGTTGGTATTGTTGACGGCGGCGTTGGTGCGCCATGTGACTCGGCCGATCGGCGCCCATGCGAGGCGCTAGCCTTAAGACGAGACATCGCGACTGCCTATGCTTCGACATTGACTACAATAACGGCTGCTATCGTGAGCGGTCGTCGATGTGCAGTTTTCCAGACACCTGTTTTCTCTAAGAAAGGAAATCCCATGGCGGTATTGTTTGTTGAATATCCCAAGTGCTCGACCTGTAAGAAGGCCAAGGCATGGTTGGACGAACATGGGGTAGAGTATATCGACCGCGATATCGTTTTGGACAATCCCACGGCTGATGAGCTTGCGACCTGGATTGCTCGTTCGGGGCTGCCGGTGCGGCGCTTCCTTAATTCGTCGGGCATGAAATATCGAGAGCTGGGCCTGAAGGCGCGTCTGGATGCGGGTATGACGGATCGGGAGTGCTACGAGCTGCTGGCGACCGACGGCATGCTGGTCAAGCGTCCGCTGCTGGTGGGCGACGACTTTGCGATTCCCGGCTTTAGGGAAGCGGCTTGGGCCGAGGTGTTACTGTAGCGGCTGCGGAAAGTGCGTCCCGTTTTGTGTGCTCAGAGTGGGACGTGTTTTCCATCGGCGGGCTCGCTCGGCTCAATCCTCGAGCTGTGCCCATTCGTGCGGATCGTAGACCTTTACGTGCTTGTTGGGCTTGCCGCTCCAGTACTCCTCGTCCATAAAGGGCAGATATGCCTGAACGCCGGGGCAGATAAAGGGAATCCGCTGCTGTTGCAGTCGCTCGCGTTGGCGCTGCTCCAGGTGCGCCTCGGATATGACGGTCGGCATACCGGATAGCTCGACGAGGCTTGCCTGGATTCGCTTAAGGTCGGGGAGTCCCGCGTGCCATGACACCCGCATGATCAAAAAGGATGCACGGCGGTATTTTGCCTGCATCACCGTGATGGCGGGGCGCAGTGTGGGATGGATTTTGTCCCGTTCGGGCCAAAGGTCAGCAGCGATCTCGAGGCCCAGGGTCTCCCATAGGTAATCAAGCTCTTCGTCCATGGTGCCTCGATATCTACGTGATCATTGATACTTCGATTGTGTTGCCTGGTGCTATCGTTTTCACGGTAGAATCTGCCAACGGTTGACGGCTACCGCTCGCGGCGTTTTGCCCTTCGTGTACAGCGGTTGGCTTCACAGGTCCTTCACGGGTTGGACTAAATTAGGCCAATTTGGCGGAATTTCAAAAAAGTCAAAATTGGGGCTTGCGTCACGGCGAGACTTCCCGTATATTTCTTTCTTGCGCAAAGGCACAGCCGAGCGCAGCGATGCAGTCATTGGGATGTCGTCTAATGGCAGGACAGCGGATTCTGGTTCCGTCAATGGGGGTTCGACTCCCTCCATCCCAGCCATTGCATTTGCTACATATGGCCCGTTCGTCTAGCGGTTTAGGACGCCGCCCTCTCAAGGCGGAGATCACCAGTTCGAATCTGGTACGGGCTACCAAAATTGAACGCCCGGGCCTCGTAAGAGACCCGGGTTTTGTGTATTGACCGTATATACGGCGCCTGCCGTGTTTCGCTCAGATCGAGGAGTAGCCATGGATCTGCCCATCAGCTTGCAAGACATCACGTATGCCGAGAACTATCTGGCGCAGGGCGACCTGGCTACGGCGACGCCGCTGCTGGAGCGCCTGGTGGAGCTCGCCGAGGAGTATATCGACGCCGAGTGCAAGACGGAGGAGAAGCGCCAATACTTTAGCTTCGATAGCAAGTTTGAGCGCTTGGCCTATCGCCGCGTGGAGAAGGATCCGCGCGAGCTCGTGCAGGTCGAGGTGCCGTTTGACCGCCTGTACTCTGATATGGCGTTTGCCTACATTCGCCAGCAGGATTATGTGAGCGCTCGTAATGCCCTGATGCAGGCTGTGCGTTGGGACCCCATGAACTGCAACTATCGCTTGGATTTGGCCGAGCTGTTCCGCGCTCTCGAGGACAAGCAGGAATGGGCATCGCTCTCGTTCTCGGTGCTGGAGCGTGCAAGCGATGGCAAGTGCGCCGCCCGCGCTTACGCCAATCTAGGTCAGTACTTCTTGGAGCCCGAGACCGAGAACATTTCGGCTGCCGTGGGCTGCGCGCGTCTGGCGCTGCGCCTGGCGCCCAACGATACGCATACGACGCGCCTGCTCAACAAGATCCATACTACCTATCCGAATGCCGCCGAGGAGAGCGACGAGCACGTGATGGGCGAGCTGGCGTTGCAGGGCGTTCCGACCTCACCTTCGGCCGAGATTGCCATCTGCCTGATTATGTGCGCGACCGATGCTGCAAGCGACGGCGACAAGCAGGAGGCGACGCGCCTGACGGTGCGTGCTCGCGACTTGGTGGGCGAGGAAGCCTGCGCGGCGATTATCAAACTGGTGCGCGAGAGCGATGCTGAGCTCAATGCCGAGCGCAAGGCAAAGCGCGAGGCTGTGGGCTCAAACGCCGATGGCGCCAAGGAGGCCGGCGATGCCCAGTAAGCGTGAACGCAAGCTCATTTCCAAGAATCGCTCGGCACATCACGAGTACTTTATCGATGAGACGTTTGAGTGCGGTATTGAGCTGAGCGGCGCCGAGGTCAAGTCGATTCGCGAGCGCGCGTGCCAGATTACCGATACCTTCGCGCTGATCCGCGGCGGGGAGTGCTGGCTCGTCGGCCTGCATATCCACCCTTATAGCCATGGTGGCGTGTGGAATCGCGATCCCGACCGTCGGCGTCGTCTGCTGCTGCACCGCAAGGAGATCGACTTTCTTGACGGCAAACTTCGCAACCGTGGTTATGCGCTGGTTCCGTTGGAGCTCTACTTTAATACCGACGGCCGCGTAAAGCTGCTGCTGGGTCTGGGTCGCGGCAAGAAGCTCTACGACAAGCGCGAGGACATGGCCAAGCGTGATGTCCAACGCGAGATCGACCGTGCCCTCAAGGAACGCAACCGCTGACCGTCCTTCATAAGTTGCGGTGGAATACGGACTGTTTTGCCTGTTTGAGGGACTATTCAGTCCCCATTTCACCGCAACTGCGGGTGTCTCATCTTTCTTACTGTTCTGACACATATGTTTCAAAGGTGGCGTCCGTTATGGGCGCTGCCTTTTTGTGGGTACATACATCCATGAGGTTTCAACCCGGGTTAGGGGAGTGATCGTTATGGACAAAACTGCGTTCTTTACCATGCCGAGCGGCCTGTACGTGGTGAGCTCCGCGGCAGACGGGCTGCGTGCCGGCTGCGTCATCAACACAGCGGTGCAGGTGACGTCCATGCCGCCGCGCATTTCGGTTGCAGTGAACAAGGACAACGTCACCTCGGGCGTCATCGCTTCGGCCAAAGCGTTCGCGCTGACCGTGATCGATCAGACCGCCGATATGCTCTACATCGGTAACTTTGGGTTCCGCACCAGCAGCGATTATGACAAGTTTGCCAAATACGAGACCCGCGAGACGGCTCTGGGCATGCCCTATGTGCCCGAGCACGCGGCGGCCCTGTTTAGCTGCCATTTGATCGACACTGTGGATGTGGGTACGCATCTACTGTTTATCGGCGAGGTCGAGGATGCCGAGCGCCTGAGCGACGAGACGCCGCTCACCTACGATTACTACCATAAGGTCCTGAAGGGCAAGACGCCTCCGAAGGCGTCCTCGTATCAAGGCTAGAAATGTTTTAAAAATACTTGCATTATATTATTGAGAATCTATACTGATAAATGAAGTACATCACCAGTCGCGTTCGAGAGGAGAACATCATGGCTGAGGAGAAGAAGACGTATAAGTTCGTGTGCACCGTTTGCGGTTACGAGGTTGAGGTCGATACGCCCGAGCTGCCCGAAGATTACGTGTGCCCGGTGTGCGGCGTCGGTCCCGATCAGTTTGAGCTCGTCGAGGAGTAGCTCGCAGACACACGGCGAAAGCCGAACATAGCTCTGTCCAAGGGCCTCGGTCGAATTCTCGGCCGGGGCCCTTTTCCTCCGCCCCCAAGGGATCACGGTTGCTGTTGGCCGATCCTGTCTGTTGTGAGTCTGGCCGACCTTTTGTCTTAATCTGTAACGTCTAACGGCTCAAAACGGGTCTTCCTGTTACAGATCGAGACAAACCAAAACCGTCCGGCAGAAGGTCTCAATCTGTAACATCTAACGGTGGAAATTGGGTCCACTTGTTACAGATTGAGACAAACGGAGCTGTCCCTCGGAATGATCTCGATCTGTAACATCTAGACATCAAAAGCGGGTCTAGATGTTACAGATCGAGACGTTTGCCTGGGTAGGTGCCCCATTACAGTTTGAGTCGTCCGAAAGGGCGGCTCTTTTCCGTTGCATGGTTATACGATTGAGCCGTACCGGTGGTC
>DBGEDL010000068.1:0-39855 GCA_048375035.1 Collinsella sp. | reverse complement strand
CCTCTACGGGGCAGGGGCTGACGGCCGTCCGGGGCGGTCGGCCAGCGACCACCGGTACGGCTCAATCGTATAACCATGCAACGGAAAAGAGCCGCCCTTTCGGACGACTCAAACTGTAATGGGGCTTTTTTGACTACTTTCTCGCAAACGCAAGTGCTCGGCGAGGCAGCCGACAAGAGGTAGTCAAAAAAGCCCCGTCCCAAAAAGACTACCCCAAAGTGGGCTGCGGGATGGTTAGAACGAGAGGTTGTCGTCGGTGTTGGCGGCTTCGCCGTCGGCGAGCACGTCGTTGCCGTCGACGTCCTTAAGGAGCACCGAGACCTTCTGTTCGGCATCGGACAGGCGGGTGCGCAGGCTCTTGAGGAGCTCGACGCCGCGGGTATAGCTCTCGAGCGACTCCTCGAGCTCCATATCGCCCGACTCCAGGCTGCGGATGATGAGCTCCAGCTCCTGCGAGGCCTGCTTGTACGTAAGCTGCTCGACCGGGGTCTTCTCTGCCATATCTGTTTCCTTTCCTAAAGGTTTATCGCTATGAAACGCGGGTTACTCGATCGTATCGACCGTTGCAGCCACGTTGCCGTCTGCCATACGCACGCGGATGGCGTCGCCCGGCTTAAAGGTCTTGGCGCTCGTAGCCACACCGTCATCGCTGTACGCGATGGAGTAACCGCGGGCAAGCACCTTAAGCGGCGACAGGGCATCGAGCGAGGCTGCCGCACGGCCCAGGTCGGACGCGGGTTTGCTGAGCATCGTGCGCCCTTGATGCTCCAGACGGGAGCTCGCAAGCGCGAGCGCATGGCGCTTGCCATCGAGCGCCGAGGTGCTTGCGACCAAACGCTCGGGCAGACGCTCGAAGTTGGAACGGAAGGCCCCGACCGAGTGCGTAATGGCGCCGGACAGGCGATCGGCCGTCAAGGCGAGCTCCGACTCGCGACGCTCAACCATAAACGTTGGGTCGTTGAGGCACGGGCGGCACGCGGCCGCATCGAGCGCATCGCCCAAGCGCGCCGTATAAGTACCCCAGGCACGCCGACCGCGCTGGTCGAGCATCTCCAGATCAATCTGATCCGACCCGATCATCGAAGCCATCGCTGCGCCCAGGCGCTGATGGCGCGTCTCGAGCACATCGGCCAATTCCGTCATAGCCGGCGCCACCGATTCTGCCGCCGCCGTGGGCGTGGAAGCGCGACGGTCACTCACCATGTCGCAGATCGAGGTATCGGGCTCATGGCCAATACCCGTCACCACAGGCACGGGACAGGCCGCCACCGCGCGAGCAAGCTCTTCGTCGTTAAAGGTCATAAGATCCTTGAAGGAGCCGCCGCCACGCACGAGCAGAATGCAATCGGGCGCCGGCGTGATGGCAGCGGCGCGGCGCAGGCCCTCAATAAGCTCGGCCGGTGCGCCCTCGCCCTGCACCTTGGCACCCACGCAAACGAGCTCGACAAGTGGGTTGCGACGGCGCAGCGTACGCTTGACGTCGTCGATCACAGCGCCCGAAAGCGAGGTGACGACCGCTACGCGTGAGCAAAACACCGGGATGCGGCGTTTACGGGACTCGTCCATCAGCCCCTCGCGGCGCAGTTTTTCGGCCAGTTGCGCCACCTGTTGACGCAGCAGGCCCTCCCCCGCCAGCGAGAACGAGCGAGCGACAAAGCTCATACGGCCCGTGGGCTTGTAGAGGTTAAAGCTGCCCTTAAAGCTCACCTGCATACCATCGCGCAAATCGAAGGTGCGCTTGAGATAGGCGCCCTTCCAGATAATGCAATCGACGGCGGCCGAGTCGTCCTTGATCTGGAAGTAGCAGTGGCCGCTTCGGGCATTGGGGCCACGAAAGCCGGTGACCTCGCCTAGGACGCTCAGCTGCGGAATCGCATCGAGCGCACCAGCGGCGATCTCGACCGCCTGGCTCACGCTGAGCTCTTTGCGCTCCTGCTCGTCCGACCCGTCGAACTCGGCGGAAACGCTGTTGCCGGTTAGATTCCAGCCTGCCACGCAGCCTCCTTTCGTCATCGTGCACATGGGCTCCAGCCCTGCGCAAATTCAAGTTCCACACATAGTACAGCGCCGCGGGGACACAAATCCCCGCGGCGCCTGTCAGTCCAAGTTCTTATCGGTTGGAGTTTCTGTTGTAGCGAGCCATAAGGTAGAGCAGCTGAATAATCGAGGTGAGCGCCGCTGCCACATAGGTAAGCGCAGCCGCCGTCAGCACCTTCTTGGCACCGTTGACCTGCTTGGAGCTCATGCCCGACTGCTCAATGTATGCCACAGCGCGGCGGCTGGCATCGATCTCGACCGGCAGCGTAACCAGCTGGAACAGCACGCTAAACGAAAAGAAGATCAGCGCGAGGGTCGTGAGTCCCGCGATGTTCATAAACAGGCCCAAGAGCAACACGATGGTCCAGGTGTTCTGGGTAAAGTTGACGACCGGCACGAGAGCGGTGCGCACCTTCATCATGGCATAGCCGCTTTGGCGCTGGGCGGCATGGCCCGCCTCGTGGCAGGCGACGGCGACGGTTGCGACCGACCCGCCCGAACGGTTGGCATCCGAGAGATACAGGTTGTTATCCTGCGGGTTGTAATGGTCGGTGAGCTCGCCGGCAACGCCCTTGATGCCCACGGCGTTGCAGCCGTTGGCGTCGAGCATGCGGCGAGCGACCGTAGCGCCCGTGTCGCCGTCCGATCGTACCTTGGACCACGTCTTGTACGTCGAGTTGATATAGCTCTGTGCGGCAAGACCAAGCACCGTACAGACAAGAACAACCAGCAGGTACAGCGGATCGATACCAAAGCCATATCCATAGTAATAAGGCATGCGAATTCCTCCGAATCGAGTTACACGTTGGAGGCATTCTACCCACTCAGGCGGTTAGGCTTCCCTACAGTAGCTCGATTTTGCCGTCCTTCACGGTGAGTCCCATGTTGCCCGATAGCAGATCGTCCAGGCGCGAGCCCACGAGCTCAAAGCGCCAGCCTTCGCGCAGGGGGCTCTGCTCGGGATGCTCAATATAGTCGGCAAGGTCATCGCGCGAGGCAATGACTGAGGTTGCCACGCCCGAGCGCTCGGCAACCAGGCGAATGAGCGCATACATCAGGTCCGTCACGCTCTCCAGCTCCGGCGAGATCTGGCGATGCCCGCGCACCATGAGCGGCAGGCGATCGTGAGGGCAGCTCGCGCCGCGCTTGATGGCCATGAGTGCGCCGTCCACGTCGCGCTCCCCCAGCTGGTCGGTACCGCGGATACTGCGGAACTCCTCGACACGCACGGGATTGCGCTTGACGAGCGCCAGCAGCGTATCGTCGGACATGACCCACTTGCGCGGGATGTTGCGGCGCTCGGCGCGGTCCTCGCGCCAGGCGGCGAGCTCGCGCGCGATGCCCAGCTGATGGCGGCTGCAGGAGTTGATGCGCTTGACCTTACGGAATGCCTCGTGACGGTCGGCGCGATAGTGCGACTCGTCGGCCAGCGGGCGTAGCTCGTCGAGCACCCAGTCCACGCGGCCCAGCTCACGCAGACGGCTCATCATCTCGGTATAAGCCACGATTAAGTACTTGACGTCATCGATCGCGTACTCAATTTGTTTGTCGGTCAGCGGGCGGCGCGACCAATCGGTCAGCGACTCAGTCTTGGGCAGCGAGACGCCGCAAAACGTCTGCACGAGCGCGCCGTAGGAAATCTGCTGGCGCTCGCCCAAAAAGGCGGCGGCCACCTGCGTATCAAAAATAGGACGCGGCAGCACGCCCACAGTATGGAGCATGACCTCCATATCCTGCGAGCAAGCGTGGAACACCTTGGTCACGCTCTCGTCGGCCATAAGCTCGGCGAGCGGCGACAGGTCGTCGATCACCAGGGGATCGACCGCGACGCTCTCGGCAGGGGTGGCAATCTGGACCAGGCACAGACGCGGATGGAACGTGCGCTCGCGCAAAAACTCGGTATCGACGGCAATCGCGTCGAACTCGCGGGCGCGCTGGCAAAAGTCGAGTAGAGCCTGATGTGTGGAAATGTACATATCAACCCATCGAATAAGGTTAGGCCCGAAAAACACGGGTAGGATATCGGCATTGCCTTACAACTATACTCGGTTAGTCACAGAACGGGAACGTAAGTATGCGCTGCCTTATCATCCACAACCCGGCATCGGGCCCCAGCTCAGATGAAATCTTCGCATTCACGCACGCCCTCGCGCAGGGCGGCGACGAGGTCGTGATGCGCTTTATCGGCGACGGCATGGAACCCGAGGACGCCGTGGCAGACGTGCGCGAGTTTGATCGCGTGGTCGTTTCGGGCGGCGACGGCACCGTCTCCAACGTGCTCGACCAAATGCGCGGATGCGGCGTCCCCACGCTCGTCTTCCCCTCCGGCACAGCCTGCCTGTTCTTTAACAACATCGGTAATGCCCCCGAGGCAGCGGCGCTTGCCAAGGCTTGCCGCGCCGGTCGCACGGTCAAAGTGGACATGGGCGAGCTCTTTTGGCTCGACGAGAACGGCAACGAGAAGCGCCACGGCTTTATCATCATCGCCGGCTCGGGCTTCGACGCCGAGATCATGATGAAGGCCGCCCCCGCCAAAAACGACATCGGCGAGATCGCCTATTTCCTGTCGGCGCTCGCCACACCCAACCCCACGGTGGCGCATTTTACGATTGAGCATGACGGCATTGTCGAGGAGCTCGATGGCATCTGCTGCATGGCCGGCAATACCTCGGTCATTCAAAACGACATCAACCTGTTCCC
Source organism: Collinsella sp. (assembly GCA_048375035.1). Lineage (GTDB taxonomy): Bacteria > Actinomycetota > Coriobacteriia > Coriobacteriales > Coriobacteriaceae > Collinsella. The sequence goes on along the minus strand of DBGEDL010000068.1, from coordinate 35,118 downwards.
CGATTGCCGCATGAACGACGGCATGGTCGACATCGCGGTCATCGAGCCCGTAAAAACCGTCCAGCTGCTCCCGACCGTGATCACCGCCGCGCTCGACCCCGCCGGCAAGCTGCTCGGCCGTCCGCAGTTTAAAATCATCCAGACCAAAGAAGCCAAGATCACCTGCACCCCGTCACTGGGCATGCAGTTCGATGGCGAAATCATCTCCAGCAACTCGGGCGTCTTTGGAGCCCGCGCACTTCCGCAATGCCTCGACCTCACCGTCGACGAATTCTCCCCGCTCGGAAAATAGGAGGACCCCATGAACGACAATCCCCTGATCGGCTTTATTGTCATCGTCTTGGCCATGCTCGTCGGTTACGCCATCAACGTGATTCACCGCCGAAAGAAGTAGCCACCGCTCTTTCACAGCACGCGCAAACCCGGACCCCTCATCGGCATGACACAACGTGGCGGCGAGGGGTCCATCATTTTTTGCGACACTTTACTTAGCTACATCATTTGTTGGCGATATGCAGATTGAATTACCTAGTAAATGAGTACATTTAACCGTTCATCGCATTTTTCACTACGCTTATCGAGTAAAAATCTTTCATAAATGTATATTGTTTCGAATTCGTTACGCTTGGGGAGAGTATTTATTGGCTGAAGCCCTCTGGAGACAGAGGGCTTTCGCACGCTGGGAGGGAACATGAGTAAAACTCATCCCGTCAACGCGCTCAAGAAGCTTGGTATAGGCCTTGCATTTGGAGCTGCAACCATCATGTCCATGCCGACCTCTGCGCTCGCCTGCACGCAGATCTACATGGGCAAAAACCTAACGGCCGATGGCAACACGTACTACGGCCGCGCCGAGGACTTTGGCATGCGCTACCTCAAGCACTTCGGCATCGAACCCTCACATGGCCCCGGCCATATCTACGGCTCAGACGAGTCCGAATTCGCATACACCTCGCCCAATACCACGTATCGCTATAGTTACGTGCGCGACCATCCTTCGCAGTGGCACGGACGCTGGGATGCCTACTCCGAAGCGGGCATCAATGAGAAAGGTGTATCCTGCTCCGCCACGCTGACCACATACATGAATGCAGACGCCAAGGCGGCTGATCCCCTAACCGACACTGGCATTGGCGAGTATAGCTACGGCAGCGTCATCTTGGGCGAAAGCGCTACGGCACGTGAGGGTGTCGAGCTCCTCGGCAAAATCATCGACGAGCAGGGCGCCTGCGGCAACGATCAGCTCATCATCGCCGATAACAACGAGACCTGGCTGTTCGCCGCGCTTTCCGGCCACCAGTGGATAGCCATGAAGCTCACCGATGACGTCGCGTCGCTCAACCCCAACATCGGCAACCTCAACTACAAGGTCAATCTCAACGACGGTGCAAACTGCCTCCACTCCGAGGGCATCGAGTCCATGCCCGTGGAAAAGGGCTTTGCTAAGTACTTTGACGATGGCCAGTTCGACGTTGCCCAGACCTATGGTGAAGAAATTAGCGAAAAGGCCATGCATTCTTGGACACGCTATGTCCAGGGCCGTGCCTACTTCGACGCACCGCTTGCCGAGGGCACCGACTATGAAATCAAAAAGGACACCAGTAAAAAACCGCGCGCTAAAGTTGGCGCTATGGTAAATGAAATGCAGCCGCTATTCTTCCAGCCCGGTAAGTCCAACTGGAACACCTTTGAGATGATTCGCGCGTTTGGCAACCGTGGCGAGAAGGTTCCCGGCCTCAACGCAAACACCGACGGCGCCTACGCCATCGGCACCGAAACCAACACCGAGATCAACCTCTTCCAGATTCGTCGCGGCCTTGATCCCGAAGTCGCTACCATACAGTGGGAGATGCTCTCCCGCGCCGCGTACTCCGTCGCCATCCCCTTCTACTCCGCTCTGATGACTGAGGTCAGCCCGTACTTCAGCGATCAGACCGTCTCCTTCGATCACTGCGATGAGGCAGACATCGTAAACAACGAGGAGCCGGAGAACTCCATCAACTACGTCCTCATGGACATCAGCACTCTCTGCTTTGAAAACCCTGACACCCTTGGCGTCGGTGTCCGCGCCTACCTCGACGCGCTCCAGAATGAGCTCATCGAGCAGAACAAGGAAGTTGACGCCGCCATGCTGGCCGAAACGACCACCGAGGGCCGCACCGCACTGGCCAACAAGGCCGGCAATGCTGCTACCGAGAACACCTACAAGAAGTGCAAGGCTCTGCTCCAGGAGATGCGCGCCTATCAGAAGGCAGGAAACTTTGACCAGCCCTTCACCCCGAGCGACCTGAATACCGAGACCAACGGCCTCAAGGAGTCCATCACCTACGCCAAGGACGCCCTTGCCACCGACCCGGTCACCCCGGATCAGCCCGGCACTCCCGAGCAGCCCGGCAAGCCCGAACAGCCCAGCACCCCCGAGCAGCCTGAGCAGCCCACTAAGCCCGAGCAGCCCGCTGCCAAGCCTGAGAAGCCCGGCAAGTCGGACAACACCACGACCACGGTAACCACCAACAAGACGAACACCAAGGGCGGCCTGCCCACCACTGGCGATCGTTTTGATGGCCGCATGGTGGCCGCATTCGCCATCGCTGGCGTTGCCGTCATCTCCGCAGGCGGTTATATCCTCTATCGCCGCAACAAGGAGTAGTCCCTCGCTGGTGCGGGCGGGATGGCGTAGGTCAACCCGCCCGTTCTTTTGAGCGATAGGAAACCCGCCTGAAATCTTTTCAAAAAAGATTTCCCAGCACACACTTCGCTGTGCTATAGTGCAGCGCAACAGCAATTAGGCGCGACCGCGCCACGGCATCACGAAAGGAGCCACCAACATGAAGAACACGATGAAGTCTCTCAACAACTGGTGGTGGCGTGATGCGAATACGATCGGTCGACAGTGAGTCCCTCACGCCTGTTTTTGCGCTCTAGGTGATTGGAAGGCCTCCGGTTTCGACCGGGGGCTTTTTTCTATCTCGAGCCCGATCGCATTCGCATCACGCGCCTCCGCTTTTCTCTTGCACTCCCCTTCCGAAAGGATTTTCACCATGTCTCAGAACACCACCGCCACCCAGCCCCGCACCGTCCAGACCGCCGACCGCGGCAAACTCGATGTCCGCGCCCTCGTCCTACTCGCCATCCTGCTTGCCGCCGGCTTTATCCTCAACTTCACCGTCGGTAAGGCCATCTCGGGCATCTCGGGCGGCATGATCAGCCCCGAGTTCATCATCTCGGCCTTCTGCCTCACCATCTTGGTCGTGCGCCCCAACATCGGTCAGGCGCTCATCATCGGCCTCATCTCTGCCGCCGTGATCCAGATCACCACCACCTCGCCGTTCATCGATTTTGCCGCCGAGGGCATCGCCGCCATGCTTATGGCCGCCATCGTCAACGCTGCCGGCAAGAACGGCCAAGTTAAGCCTGTCGTCGCCATTGTCGCCACCTTCGTGACCACCTTTGTCTCGGGCGTCATCTTCATGGCTATCAAGATGGCTATGCTCGGCGTGGTGGGCGAGCTCGCTGCCGCCATGCTGCCTGTCGTCGCCATGACCGCCGTCTTTAACGCCATTCTGGTCGGTGCCCTCTACTTGCCCATCCAGAAGGCCCTTAAGCTCAACTAACCCGCTCGGCTTTACGAGCCACCCCATCTTGGCGTTCATTCGTCGCTCGCGTGCCCAAGTACCCTTCGCTCCTCTTTCGCGCCAACCTGGGCCCCTCGTAAAGCCGTCTCCATGCTCCATTATTCAAAATTAATCCCCTTTTCGATTTAACCCCTTTCGTGGGGGTCTAGGACACTCTTATCTCAAATCCCACCTTAAGGAGAACATCATGGCCACCAACACTCAGGCTCGTACTATTTCTGCCAACGCCGCTTCCGACAAAGACATCCTCGATATCACCTCGCTCGTCCTGCTCGCCGTCCTCCTTGCCGCCGGCTTTATCCTCAACATGACCGTGGGCAACGCGCTTGCCGCAACGGGTATCAAGCCGCAGTTCATCATTGCCGCCTACGCCCTGGCCATCGCACTCACGCAGGCGAGCTTTGCCCAGGCAGCCATCTTTGGCATCCTGTCAGCCGCCGTCATCCAGATCACCACGTCAATCCCCGGCCTCAACTTTGTGACCGAGCTTGCTGGCGCGCTGACGATGGCGGCGCTCGTCAAGTCCAACATCGGCGGCGACAAGGTCAACCCCTTCATCGCCGGCCTGCTCACCACCCTGGTCTCGGGTGCCCTCTTCGCCGTCCTGGGCACCGTCATCATGGGTGCCGCGCTGCCCACCGCGCTCGCCAAGGTGCCCATCGTGCTCGGCACCGCCGTCTTCAACGCCGTCGTGGTCCAGGCTCTCTTCTTCCCCCTGCGCAAGGTGCTCAACAAATAGCCTGATATGATGGACGGGCCGCGCGTTAGCGGCCCCATCACCAAAGACTGTCCCAAACAGCTAGCATTTGGGGACGTTCTTAAACGACTCGTCATTTAAGAACGTCCCCAATGACCATGAAAGGTATCCATGAAAACGATCATCAACGTCGACGATGTCTCGTTCTCCTATGGTACGCAGACCGAGCAGGCGCTTAAGCACATCTCGCTCGACGTGAACAAGGGAGACTTTATCGGCATCATCGGGCCCTCGGGCGCCGGCAAATCTACGCTTGCCGCCTGCCTATCGGGCGCCGTGCCCCACCACTACACCGGCACGTTCTTTGGGTCCGTCATGGTTGACGGCCACGACACCTGCGAGGTCTCGCTCACCGACGTGTCGCAGATCGTCGGCAGCGTGCTGCAGGACATCGACACGCAGATGGTCGCCTCGGTCGTCGAGGACGAGATGCTTTTTGGCCTGGAGAACTTTGGCATCCCCCACGATCAGATTGAACAACGCGTAAGCGAGACGCTCGAGACGGTCGGCATCAGCGACCTGCGCGACCGCGAGATCGCCACGCTTTCGGGTGGCCAAAAACAAAAGGTTGCCATCGCCGCCATCCTCGCCATGCGCCCCCGCGTACTGGCGCTCGACGAGCCCACCGCAGCACTCGACCCCGCCAGCTCCACGCTGGTCTTCGAGACCTTGCGCGAGGCAAACCGCACACTTGGCATCACTATCGTGGTCGTTGAACAAAAGGTCGCCCTGCTCTCGGAGTACTGCAACCGCGTGCTCGTGCTCAACCATGGCGAAATCGCGCTACAGGGCGAGCCGCATGAGGTCTTCGCGCACACCGATGAGCTTCGTACTATTGGCGTCGACTGTCCCCGCGTAACGCGTATCTTCAATAGTCTCGAGGCCGACGGCCTGGCAAGCGGCACCCCCTGTTTGGATGTCGATGAGGCCGAGCGCCTGATTTCGGGCATCGTCGACCCCGCACATGCTGCCAGCGACGCCCAAGCGCCCGCAGGCTCCCCGCATGCCCCATCGTTGCGCCCGCACGCCAAGGACGCCGAGCCCGTGCTCACCTTCGATCACGTTGAGTTTGCCTATCCCAATGGCGGCGCCGCCGTACACGACCTTAACCTGACGCTCTACCCCGGCGAGCTCGTGGGCATCGTCGGCCAAAACGGCGCCGGCAAGACTACGCTCACCAAGTTGCTCACGGGCCTGCTTAAGCCTGCCTCGGGCAGCGTGCGCGTTACGGGCCTGGACACCGCTGCGGTCCCCACGAGCCGCATCGCCCGCGAGGTCGCAACGCTCTTCCAAAACCCCGACCGCCAGATCTGCAAGGATACCGTGCTCGACGAGGTCGCTTTTGGCCTGGAGCTTGCCGGCATCGACCGCGCCGAGGCCCTGCGTCGTGCCCAGCTCGTCATCGACCGCTTTGGCCTGCCCGCCGACGAGGCGCCTTTCTCGCTTTCGCGCGGCCAGCGACAAATGGTGGCGCTCGCCTCCGTCGTAGTGGTTGAGCCCAAGATCGTAGTGCTCGACGAGCCCACGAGCGGCCTTGACTACCGCGAGTGCATGACCGTCATGGAAACGGTGCGCACCATGGCAGAGCGCGGCTGCGCCGTGATCATGGTCTGCCACGACATGGAAGTCGTTTCCGACTTTGCCGAGCGTATCGTTGTGATGGCCGACGGCCGTATCCTCGACCGCGGACGCACACACGAGCTGTTCTCGAATATTAAGCTCATACAGCGTGCCTACGTGGAGCCGCCCCAGGTCATTGAACTCTCGCGCCGCTTGGCATCCTCCGTCTCCCCCGCTTTTGCGCAGGTGAGCGAGGTTACCGATATCGTTCGCATTACCAAGGAGATGGTCCGTCGTGGTTAACGTCATCGACTATATGCCGGGCGACACGCTGTTGCATCGCCTGAACCCCGTCGTCAAGCTGGGCCTCGCCGCCGCCATCATCATCGGCATCTTTTTGTCCGACACCTATGTGGCGCTGTTAGGCTTTTTGGCACTCACCCTTGCGCTGGGCGCCTACGCCGGCGTCGTCAATCGCCTGTTCTCGCTGCTCAAGCTGCTGATTCCGCTCGCGCTCATCATGCTGGTGCTGCAGTTGGCATTTATGCGCGACGGCAATGTGGTGTGGGGCTTTATCACCGACACGGGCCTTATCACTGGATCGAAGGCCTGCCTCCGCCTGCTGGGCGTAGCGTTGCCACTCATCCTCATGCTCATGGTGACCAAGCTCAACGACCTTGCCAACGCCTGCGTCGAGGTACTGCACGTACCGTATCGCTACGCCTTCACCTTTACCACGGCACTGCGTTTTGTGCCGGTGTTTGGTCAGGAGATGAACGCCATCATGGAAGCGCAGACCGCACGCGGCGTCGAGTACGACACCAAGAACCCCATCAAGAAGCTTAAGCTCATGCTGCCACTGTGCGTGCCACTGCTCATCTCGAGCGTGGGCAAGACCGATGCTACAGCCTTGGCGGCAGAACAGCGCGGCTTCTATCTGCGTACACGCGCCAGCTCGTACAAGCGCTACCCCATCAAGGGCCTGGACATCGCCGTGCTCATCGTCAGCATCGCCCTCATCGCCATCGGCTTCCTGTTCTAGTTCGCCACCGACAGCAACCGCCCAACGCAAAAGGCCTCGGCTCGCACCAAACGAGCCGAGGCCTTTACTGTTTCACCAGATAAAACCTATCAAAATTAACCTGTCCCTTATTGACAGGTCGGAAGCTAGAAGCGGTAGGGGGCGCCGCTGCGAATGATGGACTCGCGCACCAGGACGTCCATGGCGTCGAGGGTAATCTCGGGCATCTCGCGGTACTTCTGCAGCACCGAGAGCTCCGTGCAGGCCAGAATGACGCGGTCGCAGCCGCTGCGGGCAAACTCCCACATCACGCGGTCGAACTTATCCATGTCGGGCTCGCGTCCGGCCTTCACGTCGTCGTAGATGAGCGACATCACATCGGCCTGACGCTTCTCGCTGGGATAGACGACCTCAACGCCCGCTGCCTCGCATTCGCGCCCATAGACGCCCGCGCCCACAGTTCCGTCGGTGCCCATGATGCCGATCTTGCGCACCGGCTCGGCCGGCATGCTCAGGTTGGGATCGAACTCGCACTCCCCCATCACCGCGCCCGCTAGGGCATAGCGCACCGACTCGCGCGGCATGTGGATAATCGGCACCTTCGTAAACGACTGAATCTGGTCGTAGAAGTAGTGTGACGTGTTGCAGGGGATGGCGATGTGCGCACAGCCCAGCGACTCGAGCGCCTGGGCGCACTCCTTCATGGTCGCCAGCAGCTCGGCATGCTCACCGGTCTTGATGGCCAGCGTGCGGTCGGGCATGGTCGACTTGGAAAGCACCACCATGTCGATATGCTCTTGGTCGCACGTAGCCGCCGTATGGCGCACCACCTGGTCGTAGTAATACGACGTGGCCTCGGCGCCCATGCCGCCGATAACTCCCAGCTTTTCCATCGCCGCCTCCTTGGTGACGCCCACGCAATTGCGCGTATCATACCCGCGCCCGCCCGATGCAAACCGGACGGGCGCCGCACTCATCTACTTGTAATACGTCTTGAACAGTTTAAAGTGGCGCAGCTTGGTGTGCCACATGCGCAGCCAGCGGTTAAAGACAAAGTCGCCCTTCATAAACGAGGGGTCGGCGCCCTTGCCTTCCTTGGCCAGGCGATGCACCTTAGCGCGCAACTCGGGATCCTTGACGTATTTGTCGACGACGCCCATGGGGACGACCATCCACAGGGCCTCGTCCTGCGCCGTCACAAACTCCGGCTCAAACGGGCGGTTGAACACATACTCGTCCACCACATACTTGGCAACATTAAAGCCGCTGTTGGTGACATAGTAGTTGCTGCGGCCCTGGCGGGTGTTGAAGTCGAAGAACTTAAACGAGCCATCGCGCTCGTCATACTTCACGTCAAAGTTGGAATAACCAACAAAGTTCAGGTCCTCGAGCAACTTGCGCACGCCGTCCATGAGCTCGTCGTTGGGCTCGGTAATGATACAGGCATGGTTGCCGACACCGTGGGGCTGATGCTCCTCGAGCAGCACATGGCCCAGGCACATCATGCGCACCTTGCCGTTGCGGTCGGAATAGCTGGTGAGCACGCGCATGTACTCGTCGTTACCGGGCACGCGGTCCTGCAAGATCAGGTCGTCAGTGTAGCCGCTGGCATACGAATCGCGAATGACCTGTTCCAGCTCGGCGCGGTCGGCAATCTCATAGGCCTTCTTCTGGCCCTCGAACTCGTGCTGCCACCACATGATGCCATCAGAAGGCTTCAGAATCATCGGGTAGGGAAAATCGATCTGGTCGAGCACTTCGGCAGGCGCCTCACCCTGGGCATTGAGCATCGCCTTGGTAAAGGTAAACGTGTGCGGATAGGGCACGCCATGCTTCTCGCACAGCTCGTAGAAGATCTCCTTCTTCTGGCACTGCTCAAGCATGCTATAGGGAGCGTAAGGCGCGACGATGTTATCCGCCAACTCATGGGCATCCTTGGCCTGAGCCACGAGGGCAACATAGTTGTCACCACAGCCCACAAGGACAATCGTCTTATCGGCATGCGCTTGGGCAATGCCGTTGACGGTTTTGAGTATCACGGGCATGGTATCGATATCCACGTTGGGCGTGTAGTCGATAATCTGGCTGCGGTACGCGGGACCCGTCTGATACTTGCCAAAGACCAGACTCTTGACCTGGTACTCCTCGTAGAAGGCACGCGCCACCGAATAGGCGTTGATGTCGCCACCGAGCAGCACGGGAATGAACTCGCGCTCTGTAAATTGCAATGCCATGGAAACTTCCTATCATGAACTGCCCACACAACGGGCGGTCTTTGCGCAACTGATTTATTCTAGCGTGCCAAGCCGCCGGCGCCCAAAGCTCCACCGTATCTATGGCAATCAACGTAATTGTCCAGCACGAAGGCCAGCACGAAGACGGCGCTCACCGTTGTATGACAATGGGCAATGAACCTACCATTGTTGTAGGATTCAACATGTTGCCCGCCCCGTCGAAAGGTGCACCGTGCCCCAGGCCCATCCGATCAACAACCCCATCATTGACGCCGTCAAGCGCGAACTTGCGGATCGTGCCCGGACGGCAGTTCCCCTACGCACCGCAAACGATGCTTACAACGGGCCTGCCCGTATCGTCTCAATCAACACGTCGGAGCACAAAGGCACTCGCAAGTCGCCCGTCGCCGATGGACGCGACACCGTCATCGAGCAATTTGGCCTCGCTACCGATGCGCACGCCGGACATTGGCACCGCCAGGTCTCTTTTTTAGCCGCGGAGTCCATCCAGACGGCGCAGGCACGCGGGCTCGACGTACACGAGGGTGACTTTGGAGAGAACTTCACCACGCAAGGCATCAATCTACTCTCGCTCCCCCTGGGAACGCAGCTCAAGATTGGCAACGATGTCCTGGTCGAAATCAGTCAGATCGGTAAGGTCTGCCACACCCGCTGTGCCATCTACTATCTCGCCGGCGACTGCATCTTTCCCCACGAGGGAGTTTTTGGCGTGGTGCTAAAGGGCGGAGAGGTCCATACCGGCGACGAAATCCAGGTGGTCAAGCTCGGCGACGGCACTTGCTCGTTCACCCCCGCCGAGGCGCTCGAAGAGATTGAGCAGGCTCGCCAGGAGGGCACGCTGTAGTTGTAAAACCCCACGTTGAGATAGCTTTTACAGCCCAAAGCTCCTCTTAAACAGGCCCCCGTAACGTTAAAGTTGAACTCTATGGTTTCTCAACAATTCATCATAACTGCAGGTCAAAGCCAAAGCCTCAAGTTCAACTTGACCCTTTGGAACCTTTAAGGTTCAAGTTGAGGTCGAAAGCAGTAGTAGAATACCGTTCGAACCATAACCTACGATTGATTGCAGAGGGACTGGATGCAGCATTCGAATCATCGCACCGCAGCGCTCATTGCGTCGAAGCCGGCTCGTATCATCACGAGCGCCGCGCTCGCCGTTGCGCTGACGGCCTCGCCGATGCTCTCCCCCGTTGCGGCGTATGCCGCCTCGCAGGCAACGCAGGACCAGCTTTCCGCAGCCCAGCAGAAGATCGAAGCCGCCACGAGCGCCTACAACGACGCCCGCACCAAACTCGATGACCTGCAAAAGCAGATTGACTCCAATGAGGCAAGCATCGAGGAAATCGAGGCTAAGCTTCCCGAGCAGCAGGCCAAGGCAAGCTCCGCCATGCGCGATCTGTACAAGTATCAGAAGGGCACCAATCCCATCGTGAGCTTCCTGGTCAACGCGCAGAGCCTGGGTGAGTTCATCACGACCTGCAAATACACCAACCAGATCACGAGCTCGAGCGTCGACGAGATCGAAGAGCTCAATAACATGCAAACCGAACTCGAGCAGAACAAGGCCGAGCTCCAGCAAGCCAAGTCTCAGCTTGAGGCAGAGCAGAAAAACGCCGAGGATGCGCTGGCGCAGGCCCAGCAGCTCCGCAGCGAGGCACAGGCAAAAGCAGAGCAGGAAAATGCCGCCGAGCTTGCCAAGCTTGAGGCCGATAAGGCCGCTGCCGCCGAGAAGCTCTCGGGCGAGGGCGTAAGCGGCAGCAATTCCAGCAGCCAGGCCACCAACACCAACACCACCATCGACACCACGGTGAACAACGCCAATACCGGTAGCTCCGATTACGATTCGTTCATTAATGAGTGGACGAGCCGCATCGACAATTATCTCGCCGGCTCCCCCATGGCAGGCCAGGGCTACAACTTTGCCGTCGCCGCTTGGAATACCGGTGTCGACCCCCGTTGGTCCCCCGCCATCGCCTGCATCGAGAGCACAAAGGGTGCTTATTGCGCCAATTCTTATAACGCCTGGGGCTGGAGTGCACGTGGCGGCGGTTGGCGCAGCTTTGGCAGCTGGAGCGAGGGCATCTCCGCTCACGTTGCCTATCTGGGCGCCAACTACGGCTCCACCCTTACCCCGGCTGCGGCCAAAAAGTACTGCCCGCCCACGTGGCAGGACTGGTACAACAAAGTCGCCGCTCAGATGAACCGCATCTAAGTGCAACTGCAAAGGGCCCCAACGGGGCCCTTTTCTTTTAGGTAGCGGAGGTATCGACGACGCCGGTCGCATTGGCAACCGCGACTATGACGATCATGCATAGGAGCAGCACACCCAATGCCTTGAGCCAGAGTTTCGCGAGTTTCTTGCCGCGATAGCTGTCGAGCAGTGCGAATCGCCGACGAAGACGGCGCTTATCGAGCAGCGCAAAATGCATAAGCACCATAAGGCCATCGACAAAGAAAAAATACTCGATTATGAGAAACCACGTCGGGTAGCTTTGGTTTGCTCCGGTGGGGTGAAAGACGGCAAAGTGACTTCCGGCAAAGAACACAAGCAGCGAGAAGCAGACGAGCGTATTCCAAATGCGCCCCAGAGACTCCGGAACACGAGAGAGCAGACCGCATGCAGCGGAGGTGGCAGGCCTAGGAAGCTCTGCGGGGTTTCGGAGCCCTTGGGGCGTCAACCCCGTCTCCAAGGCCGGAGTATGGACAAGCGCAGGCGCAGGAGGCCGCACGGGGTGAATCAGGTCGTATGCCGCGCGCGTCGCCCGTCCCAACGCTTCCGCACTCGCAAAACGCTTGGCCGGGTCGAGCGCCATCGACATGCAGATGACATCGGCCAGTGGAGTGGGAATGCCACGCGCCTCGCATTGCTCGCGCATGTCAAGCCCTGGTTTAGGGTCGACTCCCGTCAAGCAGAAGAACAACAGGGCGCCGAGTGCGTAGACGTCGCTTCGCACACTCGTCTGCCCAAACCCATACTGCTCGGGCGGCGCATAGGGCCGTGTCCCAAACTTGACGGTATCGGTATCGGCGCCATCGCGCCATACGCGCGCGATCCCCAAGTCGATAATCACCAGCGATGAAAACGTCAGGCCGTCATCAGGCGTATAGTTGGCACCTGTCACGATGATATTCGACGGCTTGAGGTCGCGATGGATCACCGGCGCCGACGTCTCCCCCGCCATTGCAAAACCGGCGTGGAGCCCGCCCACGGCATCGCATAGGGCAGGATACAATTCACGCGCATAATCGGGGGTGGCTCCCAGACGGTACACCAGCGCCCTGAGCGTCTCCCCTTCGATGTATTCCATAACCACGTTGAGCTCGTCGCCCACACGACGACAATCGACGATTCTGGGCAGGTGCTCAAAACGCCTGCCTGCCCGCTGAGCGGCAAACAAACGCCCGTATGCCCCGCCGATTTGAGCCGAAGCATCGATGCGTTTACGGACAAAGGGGCCGAGCGAACCACCGCCGGTTCCTTCAAAGTACACGAGCTCGGTTGTTTCAACGGACGAGCGCTTAAGTACACGCTCCACGCGATAGCTGTCGTCGCGATCGAGCGACGCCAGGTGCTCGACAAGCGCTGCGGTCAGCTCGTCATCGGAATATGTTGGGGTCTGAGTATCCATAGCCTCCATCATAGCGCAGGGCGCAGACACCCCATGGCATCCGCGCCCCGTTCGTTTGCGTCGTTGTTCGGCAGCTCCGCCAGCTCAGATATCAACCGCTAACTCACCGTCTCCTCGCAAAACGATACAGCTCCTCGTTGACCTTTTGGAGGCTGCACCCGCGATCGATACAAAAGATGATAATCGCATCGCGGCGGTCCTTGCAGTTAAGGACGCTTACCCCGGCAGCCGTCAGCGCACGGTTGGTCTCTTTGAGCGTCAGCGCCATCGCAAAGGCAATCTGCAGCACCTTATTGCGGCTCGGATACCGCGCACCGGTAAAGATCTGATACCCAAAGGTCTCATTGAGATCGGCCATACGAACCACGCGCGAGCGCTCCAAGCCCTTTTCCTGCAGTAGCTGCTTCAGGTAGTTCGAAAGCGACGGAGCGGCAAAGTCGTGTTCTTTGATATAGCCATCGATGTTCGGCGCATCGAGAAGCTCATTGAGCAACTCCTCGGTCAGCTTTTTATCGGACATACGACTTCACCTCCCCCAGTGCATGCAACATGCTAGAAACCGCTTACGTCCGAACGCTCCCAGCTAGCAACCTGGTCGGGAGACACCGTACCCAGCGCCTCGAACTTCCAGGAGCCGCCCGCCTTCAGATGATTGGTGTTTGCAAGAGCCGTTCCAACCTGGTTGCCATCGGCATCATACAGAACATATTCAATCTGAATGTAGCTCTTTTCCTTGTCCGTGTTATTGGTCAGGGTGCCCGTGATCTTATAGGTAAACTGATTGGAAGTGTCTTCAGCCTCGTCAGCAATGGTATACGGTTCTTGCGGTTCTTTTTGCTCCTTAGCCTGCTGTGTCGTCTCGGCAGGTTTTGCCGAATCGCTCGCAGACGAATCGGTTGAGTTGCCGCCCATAGAGCCCACGGCACCGACAATAACCAGCACCACGATGATGCCTAGGACAATCTTACCGATTGGCTTCTTTCCCTCTTTTGCCATTATTCATCCTTCCTACGATCCGGCTACCGTGCCGGCACACAGCACATCGTAGGAAGGATTAAACTTGAATTCATTAGCTGAGAGCTAAGGCTGCGGTAAACGGCCAATGCAGTTATCCAAACGTTGAGCAAACGCACTTTGCGCAACCGTCTGCTGGCAGCGCATCAACCCACCGTGACGGATTCCCCGGTAAAGGCACTGACCATCAACAGGACAAAGAACACCAGGTAGCTGACACTCAGCGGGTACGCAATGACCAGGAATACAACCCAGCCGACATTGGTTTTACCGTCGGCACGACGTTGCTCGCGGCAACGATAGAGCCAAATCGTCACGCCAATGGCCACAATCAGCAACACGAGTGCCGCTGCTGCCAACCCGGCAAGCGCAAACATCACGCCAATGCTCACAGCAATAACCGGAAGCAGCAGCAGGCCGCACGCGCATCCACCCGGACTATATACGGCAGACTGTCGGCGTCGCTTCATCGCCGCGCCACCCCCATCATCTCTGAGCACTACAGTGCGATGGCCTGCTGGACAGGAACGATCTTATCCAGTTCCGGTTCGATGCGCCTCTTCTCCGCCTCGAGATCAAACGCTATCTGGGCGCGCAGCCAATAACCATCCGTCAGGCCAAAGTAGCGGCAAAGGCGAAGGTCGGTGTCGGCCGTCACGCGACGTTTTCCCAAGACAATCTGCCCGATACGCTGAGCCGGAATCCCAGTCTCTTTCGCAAGGCGATATTGAGAAATGCCCATGGGAACAAGAAACTCCTCTTTGAGAAGCTCACCAGGAGTCACCGGCGACAGCAAATCGGCCGAAGTCTCATCACTTGTGATAATCGACGATTTCGACATTCCAAGCCATCTCCTGTCTCCACTCAAAACAGACCCGATAGCGCTCATTACGATGCAATCATAGTATCGCCTTACGTTAGTAACGTCAAACGTTTCTATAGACTTACATCTCTATTATATCGTACGTTTGTTCGTGTTTTCTAGAACAAATAGTCCTTCACACCTTAGTCAAGCAAAAGCAATCGTTTGTAGACATCGAGGCCCTTGAGTAGAATTTCCTCGTCAAAGAGCATGCTATCGGTATGCAGAGCGCTTGTGGCATAGGCGGGGCAGCCATCCGAATCACTCGGGTTGTCTTGGTCCTCTGGCATACCCGTGCCCAGCAGGAAAAACACGCCCGGCAGATGGCGCTGATAGAACGCGAAATCCTCGGCGATTAGCAGCGGCTCGTCCACGAGCTGCAATTCGGGCAGAGCGGGCGCGATTCGGGCAAACAACTCAGGGTCGTTATCGACCGGTGGATAGCCCTCGGCAAAGTCAAGATCATACGTGCAGCCCGTTGCGGTGCACGCCTCGTCGAGCACACGGCGTACGCCTTCGCGCGCACGGTCGAACATGTCGTCCGTAAACACACGTAGGCTGCCGGCAACATGGGCCTCCCCCGCCACCGCGTTGCAGACGGCACCGGCCTGCAGCAGACCAAACTTACCGATACAGGGCTCGTCGGTGCCCAGCTCGTCCATCAGCTCGCGCTCGGCAACCAAAAACTTCGCTGCCGCCAACGCGGCATCGTGCGACTCCCCAACCGGCACACCATAGGTCTTAGCGATGTGGATGCTCGTACCGTGAATATGGATATGCGTCTCGCTCGAACGCGCCAGCAGCGGACCGGAACAACTCGCCAACGTGCCGGCAGGCAGATCGGGCCACACATGGAAGCCAAAAATGCGGTCGGCCCCATAGCGCTCGAACACACCACTCTCGCATACCGTCTTGGCACCACCGGTCGTTTCCTCGGCCGGCTGGAACACAAAGAGAACGTTGCGCCTAATGGCGCCCGGCTGTTCGCGAATCGTACGGTCGACATACGTCGCGGCGGCAAGCGCCATGGCCATATGTCCGTCATGTCCGCAAGCGTGCATCTTGCCGGGATGGGTCGAGGCAAAGGCCGCTCCCGTCGCCTCCGCGATGGGCAGCGCATCCATATCGGCGCGAATCGCCGTGGCATGCGCGGCATCAACGCCGGCGTCGAAGAAAGCACAGACGCAGTTGGGGCACGGATGGGTCACTTCGCAGGTGAGCGGTGCCAACACGCCCTCGATATAGGCAATGGTTTGCGGAAGATCGAAATCGAGCTCCGGAATGCGATGGAGATCGCGGCGATAGCGACGGAGTTCTTGGAGCTCGGTCATAGAGGATCCCTTCGTGAGGCACATCTGTTGCAACTTATTGTGATACAGGATTGTGGCGCACATGTTTCCAGCATATCCCTGCATTTTTTAAACGTTATATACGAATACTCTTGTTTGGTAAAGTGCAACGTGATAGGGTCTTTACCACTTGATAGAGGCGCGGGCACGAAGAGCCGCGGGCGAGCCGGCAGGCTTTGACCCCGTGGGGAGGCGAAACCCGCCGAACTGGGTTTTACGGGCACGAACAACCTGGTGGGCCTGTGGGAAACACCCACAGGACTGTCTGCAGCAATGCGGGAGCGCTATCCGGACATTGGGTCCACGTTATGCGGATTCGATGCGCAGATGGCGCCGTCTGGATAGCGAGGTTTACGGGACATGGCATTGACCCCCAACGAGGCATATGCGGCCAAGCAGCCGTTTGTGGACAAAGAGACACTCGAGCATATCGTCGAGCAGTTCCCCACGCCGTTTCATCTATACGACGAGGCGGGCATCCGCCGCAACATGCAAGAAGTGCGCGACGCCTTTGCATGGAACCCGGGCTTTAAGGAATACTTTGCCGTCAAGGCCAACCCCAACCCGGCGCTCATCTCCATTCTCAACGAATACGGCTGCGGCTGCGATTGCTCGAGCTATACCGAGCTCATGATCGCCCGTTCGCTGGGTATCACGGGACACGACATCATGTTCTCGTCCAACGACACGCCGGCTGCCGACTTTGAGCTCGCCGACAAGCTGGGTGCCATCGTCAACTTTGACGACATCAGCCACATCGAGTTCTTTGAGCGCGTTGCGGGGCCCATCCCCAAGACGGTCAGCTGCCGCTTTAATCCAGGCGGCCTGTTCCAGCTCTCCAACGGCATCATGGACAACCCGGGCGACTCCAAATATGGCATGACCACCGAGCAGCTCTTCGAGGCCTTCCGCATGCTCAAGGCCAAGGGCGCCGAGGACTTTGGCATCCACGCATTCCTTGCCAGCAACACTGTCACCAACGACTACTACCCCAAGCTCGCGCGCATCCTCTTTGAGCTCGCCGTGCGCTTGGAGCGCGAGACCGGCGCACACGTCGCCTTCATCAATCTGTCCGGCGGCGTCGGCATCCCCTACCTGCCCGAGCAGCAGGCCAACGACATTCGCGCCATCGGCGAGGGAGTACACGCGGCATACGACGAGATCCTGGTTCCCGCCGGCATGGGCGATGTGGCCATCTGCACCGAGATGGGCCGCTTTATGTTGGGCCCCTACGGCTGCCTGGTCACCAAGGCCATCCACGAGAAGCAGATCTACAAGGACTATATCGGTGTCGATGCAAGCGCCGTCGATTTGATTCGCCCTGCCATGTATGGCGCCTACCACCACATTACGGTGATGGGTCAGCCGGGCGGCGCCGACAAGGCCACAGCGCCCGTCACGAACACCTATGACATCACGGGCAACCTATGCGAGAACAACGACAAGTTCGCTATCGATCGCAAGCTGCCGCATATCGACATGGGTGACCTGCTTGTAATCCACGATACCGGTGCGCATGGCTACTCCATGGGCTACAACTACAACGGACGTCTGCGCTCCGCCGAGGTCCTGCTGCGCCCCGATGGCGCGGCCGACCTCATCCGCCGCGCCGAGCGCCCGGGCGATTACTTTGCCACGCTCGACGTGCTGCCGTGCGGCCGCGAGCTGCTGGCCAAATCGCGCGCCGAAAGCGCCCGCCGTCGCGCTCAGGACGAGCGCCTAGTAGTCGCCGCCCAATGGAACAAACGCGTCCAGATCGCGGAAGCGAAGGAGAAGAACATGGATATCCGCAATCTCGAGGGCTCAATCGTCGCCCTTGTCACGCCGTTTAAAAAGGACGGCAGTGTCGACTTTGACGCGCTTGAGCACCTTATCGATTTCCACCTGCAAAACGGCACCGACGCCATCCTCACCCTGGGCACCACCGGCGAGAGCGCCACGATGACCGACGACGAGGACAACTCCGTCGTCGCCGCCGTGGTCAAGCATGTTGCAGGACGCGTCCCCGTCATTGCCGGCTCGGGCTCCAACTCCACGCAGACCATGCTCACCAAGTCGCTCACCTATCAGGGCCTGGGCGCCGACGGTCTGCTGCTCATCACCCCCTACTACAACAAGTCCAATGAAGAGGGTATCTATCAGCATTTTAAGACCGTCGCCGACGCCGTGGACATCCCCTGCATCCTGTACAACATCCCCGGCCGCTGTGGCTGCGGCATCAGCGAGCGCAACGTAGAACGCCTGGCCGCGCACCCCAACATCATGGGTATTAAGGAGGCCTCGGGCAACGTCGCCTACGCGGCCAAGATCGCCCACCTGCTGTCAGACGACTTCCGCATGTACTCGGGCGAGGACGCGCTTACCGTACCGCTCATGAGCCTGGGCGCCTCGGGCACCATCAGCGTGTGGGCCGATGTTCAGCCGCAGCTCGTGCACGACATGTGCCGCGCCTATCTGGACGGTGACGTGGAGCGCGCCCGCGATATCCAGATTGCCGGCCAGCCGCTCATCAATGCCCTCTTTAGCGAGGTCAACCCCATCCCCGTCAAGGAAGCGCTCGCCCAGATGGGCATGATCGAGGCAAACTACCGTATGCCGCTGTGCCCCATGGCAGACGACACGCGAGCCGCGCACTTACCGATGCTCTGAAGGGAGCTGGTCTGCTTGATTAAGACCGTCATTATGGGAACGGGCCGCATGGGCTCGCTCATCCGCACCACCGCCGAGGGCACCGTTGATGCCGCCGGTCAGCCCGTTTTTGATATCGTCGCCCAGATCGGTTTTGATCTGTCCGAGCTCGAGAGCGCCCCGGCGGCCGACGTTATCATCGACTTCTCGAACGTCGTGACCTTCGATGCCGTCGTCGCCTATGTCGAGCGCACGGGCGCCGCGTTGGTCTCGGGCACCACGGGCTATACGCCCGAGCAGATGGACCGCCTGCGTGAGCTGGGCCAGAACACCCGCGTTATGCACTCGGGCAATTACTCCATCGGTATCGCAGCCCTGCGCCATCTGGTAGCGCAGGCTACACGCGAGCTGCCCGGCTTTGACTGCGAAATCGTCGAGACGCACCACAACCAAAAGGTCGACGCCCCGAGCGGCACTGCCAAGCTACTGCTCGACGCCGTCGTCGAAGCTGAACCCGAGGCAGGCTACCACCCCGTCTATGGCCGCGAGGGCATGTGCGGCGCGCGCGATCCCAAGGAGATCGGCATGCACTCGCTGCGCGGCGGCACCGTCGCCGGCGTGCACGAGGTGGGTTTCTTTGGCCAGGACGAGGAGGTCACGCTCACCCACCGCGCCACGAGCCGTCAGATCTTTGTCAACGGCGCCCTGGCAGCCGCGCAGAAGCTCGTCACCCGCGACCCCGGCTTCTACACCTTCGACCAGGTCATGTTTGCCTAACCAGGTATCAACCGTATTCACGAAAAGGAGAAACAGCATATGAGTAACGCAGCCGAGATGGATGCCCAGGAGATTATCAACTACATCGCCACCGCGCCCAAAAAGACACCTGTCAAGCTGTACGTGCGCGAGAAGCCCGGCATGAAGGTTGCCTGGGGCGACGCACATGTCTACGGCGGCCGTCGCGGCAAGACCGTCTTTGGCGACTGGGATGAGCTCAAGGCCATCCTCGATGCCAATGCCGACTCCATCGACTACTACGATGTCGAGAATGACTGCCGCAACTCCGCCGTGCCCATGCTCGACCTTAAGGGCATCAACGCTCGCATCGAGCCGGGCGCGATCATCCGCGACCGCGTCGAGATTGGCGACCGTGCCGTCATCATGATGGGCGCCATCATCAACATCGGCTCCGTCATTGGTGAGGGTTCCATGATCGATATGGGCGCCGTGCTGGGCGGCCGCGCCACCGTGGGCAAGAACTGCCACATCGGCGCCGGCACCGTGCTGGCAGGCGTCGTGGAGCCCGCCAGCGCCACGCCCGTCATCATCGAGGACGACGTTATGATTGGCGCCAACGCCGTGGTCCTGGAGGGCGTGCGCGTGGGCAGGGGCGCTGTTGTTGCCGCCGGCGCCGTGTGCGTCGAGGACGTCCCCGCCGGTGCCGTCGTGGCCGGTGTCCCCGCCCGCGTCATCAAGATGCGCGACGAGAAGACCGACAGCAAGACCGGCCTGGAAGAGGGCCTGCGCCAGCTGTAGAAGTTACGCGGTTTTACCAAACCGCGTAACGGCTCGACGCTGCAAACGCCCCTAAGCGGCAATCTGACGTTCAATCGTCGGTCGCGTACCGAAGTACGCTTCCCTCCTCTTTCACGTCACCTTGCTCGCTTAGGGGCGTTTTCGCTGACGTGAGCTCAACCTGCGGCGCAATGTCAGCAACCAAGCCGAAAACAAAAAAGGCCGAAGTCCCAAAAGGCTTCGGCCTTTGTTTTTTGCAACGTCCAAGAGCAGTTTATCGATTCTCAATACTTCCGATGTTCTTGAGCTCGATGGAGATGAGACCGTTGGGCTCGTTGACAAACTCGATGTACTCAGAGTTCGAACCCATCTCGGCCGGGAAGCTGATCTCGATGCCCGTGTCGGTACGGATCTTGTGGTTGCGCACCGCCGCGCGTTCGACCTGCTTGCGCTCCACGGGCACACGCTCAGGCACCTTCTCCTCAGTCAGTGCCGCGCGCACGCTCTCCTTGATAACCGGCTCGTCCTCAAAGACCTCATCGACGATATCCCAAGGGGGCAGTTCCTCGTCATCCTCAACTTTCTCGGCAACAGCAGCCTTAACCTTGGCGAGTGCTACAGCCGTGTTGGCACCGTGCTCCTCGGCGACTTCCTCGACCACACGCGTCACGGTGTCGATGACCTCCTTGCCCGATACCCCCGTGTCGCACTGCAGCAGGCCATCGGGAATGAGCATGCGATCCTCGCCGGCAATCTTGCGCTTCTTATCCACATAGCCGATCTCCATGGTGCTCGCGCGCACGATGGCGTAGCTCGGCACCTTTTGCGAAGGGTTCGGCAGAATGGCATAGTGGCGCGCGATGTCGTTGCGCACCTCGCCCTCCTCGCGGCCCACCTCGTGCATAAAGGCCTGCTTGGAGCCCAACAGCATCACGGCAAACCAACGGGCGTCCTCGTCATCGTCAAAATCGGCAACGAGCACGTCGGTGGACTCGGCCTTCTCGGCTTTAGTGAGTTCCGAGGAGATAAACTCCGCAATCTGCTGAGAAAGATCGACGAACTCGCGCTCACCAAAGAAATAGCCCTTGAGCTCGCCGCCGAATGCAGAGTTCTCCGCAAACGTGGCGCGCTTGTTATCGGCAGAGGTGCGGGCGCGGCGCAGATGCGTGGTCACGAAATTGCGAACGGTACGGCTCTCGATATCGAGCTCGCGCTGGCTCATAACGTTGACCGCGGAGTCAAAGTCCAGGATATGCAGAATCGCATGGTTGATTTTCATATACGGCATTCCGTTCTAAATCGAATTGAGCACGAATCAGTATAGCGGTCGCACCGCATCCAAACGCATCGAAGATTGGTGCAGATAAACCTGACCCCCATGCGCCAATGGCTAGTGCAGGAGTTCGGATTGCCAGGCCTCGAGCTGCTCGGCCAGGCCTTTGCCAGCGACGGGGATACTGAACTCCGGGCGTTTGGGCAGCAGGGCACATTTGAGAATCGCCGCGATAGTCTGCGAGATAAAGCGCCTCGTATCCTTGTCGAAGCCCTGAGCCGTTTGCAGCATCACCGGCAAGTTTTCCCGCATATGAGATCCGATATCGGCAAATCGCTCGGCGCCCGTGGCCTCCAGCACGCAGAACAACGCATCAATAAATCGCTCGCGCTCCTCGGGCGCCACCGCAAGCAGCATCTCGCGAATAGAGCTGTCGACGTATCGTGCACCAGCAGACAGGCGCTCGCAATACACAAAGTCACAGTCGTCGACCACCCAGCTAAAGGGATTGTGCTGCAGTAGACTGAACTCAGTACTTTCGACGATAGCGTAATCTTCCTGCATCTCGAACATCATGCCGAAGATCGATGACCGAGGCAGCGTCTTATCGATGCGGCCGGAAAGGCCCGCAAAGGCATCACCGCCCAGAAACTCCTCGACAAAACCCGGACCATCATGAGAATAGGCACGTTCGATTCGGCCGCGCGCCACATCCGGGCACATCGCTGCGCCGTATACCGCCAGGTTTCCGCCCTTGGAATGTCCTCCGCATAGAAGCGGCCCGTCAATCGCGCCCGCAACTTCCTCAACATAGCGTGCCGCGGACGCCTGAGAAGGCACGGGGCAGCGAAACGCCATGCTAAAGTCCTCTTTCCAGCCCACAATCGTGCTGTCGGTACCGCGAAAGGCAAGATAGGAAAACCCCGCCGGAAATCGAAATGTCATGGCTGCAAACTGCTCAGTTGACGATACATCACTCACCGAGCAATATCCGCACACGTGCACGCCACGGTAACGAGGATTTGCCGCGACTGCCTCCAGCAAGGCACGACTTCCCTCCGGGTTCCACAGGTCGCCGATCATAGACTGATAGCACTCGGCTCGCAACAGCTCGCGCACGTCCAGGCCTTGCCATTGTGCAAGCTCAGGCATATCGGCCGGCAAGTGCAAATACGACAGCCAGGCGAACACCAAACTATCCACCGCACAGAACGGCCGCTCGTCAAACGAATCGAATGCCGTCTGCGCGTAGGTCAAAAAGTTGCCCGAATCCGACATGGCCCTCCCAACAGATAAGGCGCTCGGGCCGCTTGGGCTCGAGCGCCTTTTATTGTAGCTTTTCGCTCTGACGAGCCGGATTTAGCAGGAGAAATCGACGCTGTCGATGATGTCCTTGAGGGCCTTGGCAGAAGCGGTGAGCTCGCTCTGCTCGGACTCGTTCAGCGGCACAGGGACGCGGCAGACGACGCCGTCGCGACCGACGACGGTCGGCATGGAGATGGCCAGATCGGACAGGCCATACTCGCCCACCATGAGCGAGGAAACGGGCAGAACGGTCTGCTCGTCACGCATAACAGCGGTGCAGATACGCTTAACGGCCATGGCAACGCCATAGTAGGTTGCGTGCTTCTTCTCGATGATGGTGTAAGCGGAGTTCTTGACGTCCTCGGCGATACGCTTCTCGGCAGCCTCATGCTCCAGATGGCCGTGAAGCTCGCAGAAGGTGCTCAGCGGCACGCCGGCAACCTGAGCGCTGGACCAGGCGACGAACTCGGAGTCGCCGTGCTCGCCCATGACATAGGCCTGGACATCGCGCGGGTCAACCTCGACGTGGGCACCAAGCATCTGCTGCAGACGGCCGGTGTCGAGCACGGTACCGGAGCCGATGACATGGCCCTCGGGCAGGCCGGACATCTTGATGGCAGCATAGGTCAGAACATCAACCGGGTTGGAGACGATTAGCAGAATGCCGTCGAAGCCGGACTTCTTAATCTCGGGGATAATGGACTTAAAGATGTTAACGTTCTTGTTGACCAGGTCCAGGCGAGTCTCACCGGGCTTCTGGGCAGCGCCAGCGGTGACGACGATCATGGCGGCGTCGGCGACATCGGAATAATCGCCGGCGTAGATCTTCATCGGCTCGGCAAATGTCATGCCGTGCGCGATATCCAGGGCCTCACCCTCGGCACGGTTCTTGTCCACGTCGATGAGGACCATCTCAGAGAACAGACCACTCTGCATCAGTGCGAACGCCGAAGACGAACCGACGAAACCGCAGCCGACAATAGCGACCTTCTTCTCGTTAACCATTAGAAACTCCCATCTCTCTCCACAAACAAGCCGCCCGGGAACGACCCGAGCGGCTTGTCGTAATCCCAATACATCCAGTCGGGACTTTGATTATGCCCCTATTCGCAGTCAAAAATCGACCGTTTACCGAAATTGTTTGCAGTATTCGTAAAATAACTGCGCGAAATCGGTTTCGAGCTATTGACGAGTCGAAATAGGTTTCTAATACAGGCCCGCCTCGCGAATGGCCTCGACAGCCAAAGCGATCTGATCGGGCGGTAGGACCAGCGCCATGCGCACGTGTCCCTCGCCCGAAGGACCAAAACTCGCGCCCGGCGTCACCACAACGCCGGCCTTCTCCATGAGCTCCTCGCAAAACGCCATGGAATCGGTGCGACCACCGGGAAGCTTGGCCCACACAAACATAGAGCCATGCGCGTTGGGACGCTCCCAGCCCAGGCCCTCAAGACCATCGCACAGGGCATCGCGGCGCTCCTGGTACTTCAGACGCTGCGCCTCGACCTCATCGCGCGGGCCATTAAGGCACGCGATGGCGGCCTTCTGGATCGGGAAGAACATGCCAAAGTCAATCTGGCTGCGCAGCTTGGCGAAGGCCGAGACCACATCCTCGCGACCGACCAAAAAGCCGATACGCGCACCGGTGACGTTAAACGACTTGGAGAGCGAGAAGAACTCAACGCCCACCTCGAGCGCGCCGGGATACTGCAAGAAGCTGCCGCCCGGCTCGCCGTCGAACACGATGTCGGAGTATGCGTTGTCGTGAACGATGAGCAGGTCGTGCTCGCGGGCGAAAGTGATGATCTCCTCGTAGATCTCGGGCGTGCCCACCGAGCCGACCGGGTTCGCGGGCAGCGACACGATCATATACTTGGCACGATCGGCCACCTCGGGATCGATACCCGCCACATAGGGCAGGTAATTATGCTCGGCAACCAGCGGATAGTATTCGAGCTTGGCATCGGCGATCTTGGCACCCGCCTCAAAGACCGGGTAGCACGGATCAGGAACCAGAATGGTGTCACCCGGATCGAGCAGGGCCAGGCCCAAATGGCCCACGCCCTCCTGCGTGCCGTTGCACGACTGCACCATAGACGGCGTAATGCCCGAAACGCCAAAGCGACGCTCATAGTAATCGCACACGGCTTGCTTGAGTTCGGGCAGGTCACGCAGGGCATACTTCCACATCTCGGGATCTTGGGCTGCCTGCGTGAGCGCCTCGACCACGTGGTCGTACGGCTTAAAGTCGGGCGTGCCCACGCTCATGTTGTAAATGGTCTTGCCCTGAGCCTTCAGCGCGAGAAGCTTGTTGTTGAGCGAGGCGAAGACCTCCGCGCCAAAGCGGTCGAGACGCTGCGATGCCTGCATGGTGCCACCTTTCGATATGAAAAACGCGGCGCTCCGACAAGAGCGCCGCGCGATACGGGCCATCAGATTGCAAAAGTGTAACGCTTGCAACCCCCGTATTGGTTCAATTTAGCCAACCTTAGTCAACTGGATTGAGCGCGTCGATCTGCGCAAGCCACAGACGCGAGCTAGCGTCACTCGGCATACGCCAATCGCCGCGCGGGCTGAGCGTCACCGAGCCCACCTTGGGACAATCGGGCAGGCAGCTGCGCTTAAACTGCTGGGCAAAGAAGCGACGGTAGAACGTACGTAGCCACGTGTGGACGGTCTTGGCGTCGTAGACGCCCTCGAAGCTCTTGAGCGCCATGCGGTAGATCTTGCCCGGCTCAAAGCCAAAACGCAGCAGGTAGTAGAGGAAGTAGTCGTGCAACTCGTACGGGCCCACCAAATCCTCGGTCTTCTGCGCAATCTCGCCGTCGCCCGTGGGCGGCAGAAGCTCGGGGGACACCGGCGTATCGAGGATATCGAGCAAGACCTCGGCAA
The DNA here is from genome assembly GCA_048375035.1 of Collinsella sp. Classification (GTDB taxonomy): domain Bacteria; phylum Actinomycetota; class Coriobacteriia; order Coriobacteriales; family Coriobacteriaceae; genus Collinsella. Next base: position 9,423 of record DBGEDL010000068.1, on the reverse strand, counting down.
TGCGCCCGCCAAAGACATCGGCGGCATAGCGTACCAGATGGCGCACAAGCGTCTTGGGCACGCTCGCGTTGACGGCGTACATGCTCATGTGGTCGCCGTTATAGGTAGCCCAGCCGAGCGCCAGCTCCGACAGGTCGCCCGTGCCAATGACAAAACCGCCAGCCTGGTTGGCCAGATCCATCAGAATCTGCGTACGCTCGCGCGCCTGGCTGTTCTCGTAGGTCACGTCTTGCACGGCCGGATCGTGCTCAATGTCCTTGAAGTGCTGTTCCACGGCCGCGTGGATCGAAACCTCGCGGAAGCTCACGCCCAGGTCGCGAGCGAGCGACTCGGCATTGGACTTGGTGCGATGCGTCGTGCCAAAGCCGGGCATGGACACGGCAGTGATACCCGTGCGCGGCAGTCCCAGTGCATCGAAGGCACGCACGGTCACAAGCAGCGCTAGCGTGGAGTCCAAGCCACCCGAAAGGCCGATGACCGCAACCTTGGTGCCCGTGTGGGCAAGGCGGGTCTTGAGGCCAGCAGTCTGCAGATTGAGGATCGTCTCGCAGCGCTCGGCCAAGTCGCCGTGGTCGGCCGGCACAAAGGGCGCGCGCGGAAAAACGCGGTCGATGTCGCAGGCGTTGCGCAGGGCGGGCTCGTCGGCGGGCGTTCCCTCAAACGAAAACTCAACGGTCGTGGCCTCCGGCGCGTCGTCCAGACGCGTCCACGTGGTCGAACGGCGACGCTCGGCAACCAAGCGGTCAAGATCAACATCGGCCACTGCCATGTCGCAGGTGAGGAGCTTGGTCGCTGCCAGCTTAGAGCCGTTTTCGTAGACGAGGTTCTCCCCCGCAAAAACCATATCGGTCGTGGACTCGCCCTCACTCGCGTCCGCGTAAGCATAGGCGCAGTAGAGACGCGCGCTCTGGTTGGAAATGAGACTACGGCGGTAATCTGCCTTGCCGATAATCTCGTCCGAAGCCGACGGATTCAAGATCACCGTCGCGCCGGCAAGCGCCATCTCGGTCGAGGGGGGCGCCGGCACCCACAGGTCCTCGCAAACCTCAACGCCAAGCACCATGTCCTCGGCGCCCTCGTCACAGCAACGGTAGATAAGCCCCGAAGCAAGCGGCACCGGACCCTGACCGGCAAATTCAATCCACATGGGATCGACGGGCGCCGGAGCAAACCAGCGGCGCTCATAGAACTCGCCATAATTGGGCAGGTACTTCTTGGACGTCAGACCCAAAAGCTCGCCCGCGCAGCACACGGCGGCGCAGTTGTAGATGTTTTCGGCTACCGCAACGGGAAGACCAACCGTAAAGACGATCGGCAGCTCACGGGTCTCGTCGAGGATGCGCACAAGCGCCGCCTCGCAGGCATGTAGCAACGTGCGGTTATGGAACAAGTCCGCCGCGGTATAGCCGGTCAGGTTAAGCTCGGGCAGCACCAACGCACGAACACCGCGCTCGGCAGCCTCACGAACAGCCGCCAACGCAACCTCGGCATTGCCCTCGACATCGGCAACACGAATCCGCGGCGAGGCCGCCGCAACACGCAAAAAGCCGTCAGACTGAGAAAGGTGAAGATCCATGAGAACGCTCCCGTGCGTAGCTGCCGTTCCAAACAATTAGCAAGCCCTATTGTAGTTCAACCACTGGGCGCAACCGCATCCCACCAACATGGTGAGCTATTGATGAGTTGATGGTATCTGCCAAACGACATATGCGTTCCACATTGAATGGGTACCCTGATGGCTACATGAAACGAAGCAGATTTACACCGGGAGGACCCCGTATGACGACCAAATACACCGATGCGCCGCGCACGCGCGTCATGACTCCCGCCGCACTCAACAACGGCGTTCACGAGAACCATTCCATCGGCCAGACCATGGCTATCGCGCCTAAAAAAGGCCTGTTCGATGATATTTCCATTCCCCAGATCATCGCCGGCGCCGCAGCTGCCGCCACAAGCGTGGCGCTGGCCTCCAAGATCGGCATTGCTGGCTCGGTGATTGGCGCCGCCGTGAGCTCAGTCATCACCGTCGTGTCCTCGCAGGTCTATCGCCACTTTATCTCCGCGAGCGCCGAGGCCATCAAAGGCACGCACGCCGCCGACTACCCCGCCGGCGTCTACGAGCCCGTTGAGCCCAATGCCGACGAGCACCTCGGCGGAGCTGCGACCACACAGGAGATGCGCCAGATTGCGGGACGCGCGACCACGGCCCGCGTCGCCCCCAACAGCCTGCGCGCCAAGGCCGCGGCAGAGCGCAGCCAGACGCAAAAGAAGGTCATCGTCTTCTCGATCGCCATCGCCATCGCCGCGGTCATCGCCTGCACCGGCGCCATCCTTATCACCACCGCCGGCGAGGGTCTGGGCGAGCGCCCCGAGCCAATCCTTTCGTCGCGCACGACCGAGAGCGATGCAAATGGCAACACCCAGTCGCAAGATCAGCAGGCACAGGCGGACGGCACGCAAGACAGTTCCACCTCTGCCAATTCGTCCTCGAACACCCAAAGCCAATCGCAGGGCACCGATTCCTCTACGGCCAGCAGTAGCACGCCGTCCGGCACGACCGACTCAAGCCAAACAACTGACGGTTCACAGCCGAACACGGGAGGCCAGACGAGCGACACCACGTCAGGAACGGGTGCAGCAGACAGTAGCAACACCAACAGCTCGAGCGGAACCGCGTCCGGCACGGCATCTGACAACTCGAGCCAAGGCACGGCATCGGGCAACTAAGCACATTTGACTCTCATAGATAACCGACCTGTACAACGGGCGCGAATCGAAAGCGGTTCGCGCCCGTTTGCCTTGGGCGCCGCCATGGCGAACGCTATGCGATGGTAAGATGCTTTACATGTGTAAAGAGGAGATTTGCCATGAGCAAGACAATAGTTACGCCCACGCTATCGCTGGGCAACCACATCTATCTGTATCGCCTGCTGCGCGATGCAATCGGATGCGGCAAGCAAACGTTTATGACGCAGGTCGAGGAGGCGCTCGCCGCCGGCGACATGACCGCTTATGACCTGGGCTTCGAGTCCACGCGCGAGCTGCTCGAGGAGCTCGACGACTGCATTAAGCTGACCGTCTTTAAGGGCGGCCGCCTGTATGCCACCGTCATCGCCAACGAGGCCTGGGATGCCGCCCTTGCCAAGGGCGAGGACAAGCCCAAGGCTGCCAAGGGCGCCAAGCAGTCCTACAAAAAGAAGAAACGCGGTGAGAAGGACCTCAAGGCCGTGCGTCCCAAGCACGTTAAGCGTCCCGAGCCCGAAGCCATGGTTGAAGCCGCGCCGGAACCCGAGCCCGAGGCAGAGATCGAAGTCGCTATTGAGGTAACGGCAGAAGCCGAAGCCGAAATCGCCGCCACGACCGATCTCGAAGTCATATCCGAGCAGGAAGCCACTGTGGAGCTCAACGAGGCTCCCAAGTCGACAACCGAAGAAGCCGCTGACCAGCCCGAGACGCCTGCGTTCCAAAACAGCGATGTCTTTGGCAACGAGGCCGAGGACGACCAGTCCGACGAGCCCGCCGATCAAGGCGCTACCGAGTCGGCGCCGGAGCCCGAAACGCCGCAGCCCGCCATCTCGCTCACGGTCGTCTATGACCCCGAGAACGCCAACGCCGGCATCACCACCATGGCATCCACGCCCATCGAGGCAAAGCCGTCTATCGAGGCGGAGGACGCCCCAGAAGCCGATGCCAAAACCGAGACTGAAGACACATCCGTCTCCGTGGAACCGACAGATTCCGCAGTTAATCCGGAACCGGTGCCTGAGTCTGTACCCGTCATCGAGTCCACATCCGCACCTGTACCGGCTCCGGTCCCCACACCTGCAGCGCCCGCCATCCCCGAGGACTTCCCCGTCGATTTCGCAACCGAGGTCTTCTGCCCCGGCCCACTTCTGCACCAGCTGTCGACCTATCTCCCCTACGGCGCCGACACGCTCGGCATCGTCGGCGAGTACTACTGGATCGCCCGCGAGCGCGGTACCATCGAGGCCGCGCGAAACCGCGCAAGCTTCCCCCTGCGCTACACGCAGGCCGGCGAGCGCCACGAAGTCACCGTGCGCATCCGCCGCAACACCACCGGTGGCCTCGGATCCACCTGGGCCATCGATAAAGTCGAAGAACCCGAGCAGTAACGACAAACGGCTCAAATCCAAATCAGGATTTGAGCCGTTTTTATTTGTTGATGTTGCGTAACCAACAGCGAGCGGGCCGCAAGTGCCCCAGGTTGCCGTGAAAGAGGAGCGACGCGTACTTCGGTACGCGAGCGACGGCTTGAACGGCAAGATGGGGTGCTTGCGACCCGCGCAGCGTCGAGCAGTTACGCGGTTTGGAAAACCGCGTAACGATCTAGTCGCGCGTCAGCTTACGGTGGATACGATGCGGCTGGGCCGCGTCCTCGCCCAGGCGCTCGATGCGATTGGCCTGATAGGCCTCGAAGTTGCCCTCGAACCAATACCAGTTGCCCGGATTCTCGTCGGTGCCCTCCCACGCCAGAATGTGTGTGGCGACGCGGTCCAGGAACATACGGTCGTGGCTAATGACCACCGAGCAGCCCGGGAACTCGAGCAGCGCCGCTTCGAGCGAGGACAGCGTCTCGACGTCGAGGTCGTTCGTGGGCTCGTCGAGGAGCAGCAGGTTGCCGCCCTGCTTGAGCGTGAGCGCCAGGTTCAGACGGTTGCGCTCGCCACCGGAGAGCACGCCAGCGCGCTTCTGCTGGTCCTGGCCCTTAAAGCCAAAGCTCGCCACGTACGCGCGGCTGGGGACCTCGGTCTCGCCCACCATCATGTGGTCCAGGCCATCCGAGACGACCTCCCACAGGTTCTTGTCGGGGTCGATGCCGGAACGGTTCTGGTCGACGCAGGAAATCTTGACGGTCTCGCCCACCTCGAGCTCGCCCGAAGTCAGCGGCTCCAGGCCCACGATGGTCTTGAAGAGCGTAGTCTTGCCCACACCGTTGGGGCCGATGACGCCCACGATGCCGTTACGCGGCAGGGTGAAAGAAAGGTCGTCGATGAGCACGCGACCGTCGAATTCCTTGTGCAGGTGATGGGCCTCGAGCACCTTGTTACCCAGACGCGGTCCAACGGGAATGCGGATATCGGTCCAGTCGAGCTTCTGGCTTGCGCGGGCCTCGGCCTCCATCTCCTCGTAGCGAGCCAGACGGGCCTTGTTCTTTGCCTGGCGAGCCTTGGGCGAGCTGCGTACCCACTCGAGCTCGGCCTCCATGCGCTTGGCGAGCTTGGCGTCGCGGTTGCCCTGCGCCTCGATACGGGCGGCCTTGGTCTCCAGATACGTGGAGTAGTTGCCCTTGTAGGGATAAAGGTGACCGCGGTCGACCTCGCAGATCCACTCGGCAACGTTATCCAGGAAGTAGCGATCGTGCGTGACGGCAAGCACCGCGCCCTGGTAGTTGTGCAGGAAGTGCTCGAGCCACAGGATCGACTCGGCGTCCAAGTGGTTCGTGGGCTCGTCGAGCAGCAGCAAGTCGGGAGCTTCGAGCAGCAGCTTGCACAGGGCCACGCGACGGCGCTCGCCGCCGGAAAGTACGTTGACCGGCATGTCAGAATCGGGCAGCTGCAGGGCGTCCATGGCCTGGCCGAGCTTGGAATCGATATCCCAGCCGTCGGCGGCGTCGATCTCGTCCTGGAGCTTTCCCATCTCGGCCATGAGGGCGTCCATGTCGCAATCCGGGTCGCACATCTCCTCGCCGATCTTGTTGAAGCGATCGACCTTGGCGATCATGTCGCCAAATGCCATGCGCACGTTCTCGATGACGGTCTTGTCGTCGTCGAGCGGCGGCTCCTGCTGCAGGATGCCCACGGTGTAGCCGGGGGTGAGCTTGGCATCGCCGTTGGAGACCTCCTCGATGCCGGCCATGATCTTGAGCAGGGTCGACTTGCCCATACCGTTGGGGCCCACGACGCCGATCTTGGCACCGGGGTAGAAGCTCAGGGTCACGTCGTCAAGGATCACCTTGTCGCCATGGGCCTTGCGAGCCTGATACATCTGGTAGATGAACTCCGCCACAGTCATTTCTCCTTATCTAGCTGCGGAAATCTTCTCCCCCTCTCCGTTTTGGAAAAAGCGGAGAGGCAGTTCGCGCGTTCTAATAAAAAGGGGCATGGTTGCCCACACCCCCTAATACTACCTGGGAAAAGTCCCCCGGAACATACTATGAACTGCGTACGCTAGTTTTCCGCAACCTTAACGAGCGGCTCGCTGCGATTTGAGCCACAACAGATACGAGTAGACGTAGACGGCTCCAACCGAACCAAACGCCAGAACCGCAATCACCGCGGCGACGACTTCACTCGAAAGCACGCTGCCTGCCACGCCCATCACAATCAGGCCAATACCCAGTACCATAAAGCAGGCGCCGCCAAAACGCTGCGTACGACGCCAGTTCTCGGGATCGGCAAGCGCCCAAGGTGTCTTGATACCGAGCGTATAGTTCTGCTTCACACGCGGCAAATAGTTGCCTACGCCGACGAACAGCAAACCGACAACACCGGAAATCAGCACGTTAACCGAACCGACCGCCGGCACCACGCCCCAGACCGTAAGCTCTCCCAGCCAGCTTATGGCGCACATGAACAAGGTGAAGGCGATTACGAAGCCCTGGTAGAACTTGCCCGAGGTTCGATATGCCTCACCTTTGGGGTCGATGCGCGGCACCACGCAGAACATTGCGAGAAGCGCCAGAGGCAGCACGCCGAGCGCGGAGGCCATCCAGCTAGGACCCCAACCGTCGACGGCGCCGTTCGCGCCCCAGTGCGTGGGAATCTGCGCAGGCAAGCTCGGCATCACCATGAGGTGCGCTACGACATTGGCGACGCACAGAGCGACCAGCACAATCCACACGCGCGACGATACCCCCCGTGGGGTGAATGCCCTTGTTTTCGTTATTCATCCTTATCACCTTCCGTGTTTGTAAAGCCCATAAACCAGCCAATCAAATCCTGCATGACGGTGGTGTTTAAGCTGTATACGATGTTTTGGCCATGGCGCTCGTCGGTCACCAACCCGGCGTTTTTGAGCGTCGCCAAGTGATGGCTCAGCGACGGCTTACTGATATCGAAATGCTCGGCAAGCTCCCCCGCCGTGCAATTGCCCTCGCGCAGCAACTCCAAAATGCGCCGTCGCGCTGGATCGGCAAGCGCCTTAAAACCCTCTCCCGGCATAAGACCTCCTCTCATCATCTCTCATGACGCGCACACTATACTCGATATTTAGATGTTTGTCTAATTATCTAATTCAGCAATAGCCATAGAACACTCGTTCGCTTTTAGTTACAATACCGTTAGAAGCAGATGGGCCAGCTCCCCTCTACCAGAGAAGGAGATGGACTATGAGTATTGACGATGTCCTGACGTTGTTATTGCTTGTAATCGCGGCTGTGGAGCTCGGCATCCACATTGGAGGTCGAATGAAATAGCCGCCCCCGCGTAATGCGAAGACGGCCACTTCTCACGCCATAAACGTGTTTCGGAGTTGGCCAACCCGCGGCCACGGGTGCCATCTGCTTCAATCTTATGCGAATCCCCGCTTCATTTCAACATGCCCCAAGGCCTCAAATGGAGGCAGAATAATACCTATAATGGCGATAGCCAATTACGTTAATTACTTCCCCATCGGAGGATATCTATGACCGAAACCGCAGCCGCCGCTCCCGTCGAGACGCGCGACACCAAGCTCGAGATCATCATGGGGCGCGAGGCGCTCGACAAGCTCGCCGACGCCACGGTGTTGGTGCTCGGCTGCGGCGGCGTGGGCTCTAACTGCTGCGAAGCGCTCGCCCGCGGCGGCATCGGCCATTTCGTAATTCTGGATAAAGACATCATTGCGCCCAGCAATATCAACCGTCAGGCCATCGCGTTTCACAGCACCATCGGCAAGCGTAAAGTCGACGTCATGGAGGCCATGATCCATGACATCAACCCTGCCGCCACCGTCATCAAGCGCACCGAATACCTGCTGAGCGACAACATCGACGAATTCTTCGCGAGCGTTCTGGAGCAGACAGGTGGCACGCTCGACTACGTTATCGACGCCATCGATACCATCTCGGCCAAGCTCACCGTCGCCAAGTATGCTCAGGACCACGACATTCGCCTGGTGAGCTCCATGGGCGGCGGCAACAAGCTGCATCCCGAATGCCTGCGCTTCGCCGATATCTTTGACACGGTGCGCGACCCCATGAGCCGTATCATGCGCAAAGAGTGCAAAAAACGTGGCATCAAGAGCCTGCACGTTCTATTTAGCTGCGAGGAGTCGGTCAAGACTCAGCGCCGTGACCCCTCCAACATCCACGAGCGCACCGAGCTCGGAACCGCCAGCTTTATGCCGCCCATCATGGGCCAGATGATTGCCGGCGAGGTTATTCGCAAGATCAGTGGACGCGGTACCGAGCGCGCTCGCGCCGACGGCCAGCGCCTGGACTAGCAAGGCACACCGCGATGAAGCTGCAGTCCTTTGATGCTCACTGTCACCTCGACCTGATGGCCAGCCCGAACACCGTTGCCCACGAAGCCGCAGCGATGGGACTGGAGCTCTTTGATTGCGGCGTCGATCCACGCGATTTCGCGTCAGCATCCGAACGCGCCAGCAGTAGTCCCAACGTTATTGCAGGGGTGGGCCTCCACCCCTGGTGGATTGCCGACGGCCGATGCGGAACCGCCGAGGTCGGCCTGCTTTGTGAACTCGCCATCCGGGAACGGTTTATCGGCGAGGTCGGGCTCGATTTCTCGCCACGCTTTGCAGGCACCGAGGGAAACCAGACGCAGGCATTTGAACGGCTATGCCGAACGTTATCGCAGTCCCCGCTACCTGGACGCGTTCTATCCATTCACGCCGTTCGCGCGGCGGGAGCAACTTTGGACACTTTGGAGTCGAACGACCTTCTAAAGGACGTCCCCAACTCCCCCACCATTATCTTCCACTGGTTTAGCGGCACCTCAGATGAGTTTGTCCGCGCACGCATTGCGGGCTGCTACTTTTCCGTGAATGAACGCATGCTTGCGACCAAACGTGGGCGCGAATACGCGCGACAGATTCCACTTGATCGCTTGCTACTCGAAACCGACGCGCCGGCCGAACCAGACGCGGAAACATCCGCGCGACAGCTCGTCGATTCACTCATAAGAGTATCCGAGGTCATTGCTGCGCTTAAAAACTGCGCCGAGGAGAGCATCAAGTCGGTCGTCCTGGAAAATTCCCACTCCATTTTCGACTTCCGCTGACCTCGGTGGGCAAAAAATGCCAAATATGAGTACTGTTGTAGGTAGCGCGCAGAGATGTGGTGTAAGAGGCGGGGCATGCCCCGCCTCTTCTCTTTCTTGAAAGGGAGGGGACACCGCCTAGAATTCGTCGTTGGAGTAATGAAGGTGACGAATGGAAGGAAAGGCGATGCCCCAAGAAGAG
>DBGEDL010000067.1:0-4571 GCA_048375035.1 Collinsella sp. | reverse complement strand
GGTCTCGCGGGGGACGGACAGGGCCTCGGCCGCCGGCTTGCAGCCGACGCCGGCGTCGAAGAGCTCGACGGCCCGCCTCCTGGACTCCAGGTCGTGCTTCGCCCTGAGGTCTATACTCATGGAAAACCTCCCATTTCCCGAGGTCCAAGAAATGGGAGGCAGTTCACTGTCCCCTTCGTGGTGGTTTTAGTTTACCGGAGCTAACTTATGGAGAAGGTGTGGCGGCGCATATTGACACTACAAAGTAAACCACGGTGAACTATATTGTATTCAGCAACGGAGCAGGCAATAGGCGATGAAAAAGCCTGCCCTGTTGAGTTTGATTCGCATCCCTCCCCTCTGTGCGATTCAACGGTGTACTTCGGGAACAGGCCCGCTGGCAACTATCTGCCAGCGGGCCTGTTCCTGTTTGTCGGGAGAGTGTGATGGACGGAGCCGAAGCGGTCCGGCTCCAAAAAAGGCGGACGCCGTAGCGCCCGCCCTATAGCAATCGAAAGCTCAAGTCAGCAGATCGGTCTAGTACACCATACCCATGGCGTCCTGAACCTCTGCCAGGGTCTGCTCGGCGATCTCGTTGGCGCGACGGTTGCCCTCGTGCAGCACGTCCTTCACGTAATCCAGATCGTTCTCGTAGCGCTGGCGACGCTCGCGGATCGGTGCGAAGTACTCGTTGACGGCCTCGGTCACGTACTTCTTGAGCTGGCCGGAGCCGCCCATACCGATCTCCTCGGCAATTTCGACCTCGGAGCGACCGGTGCAGATGGCGGCCGTCGAAAGCAGGCCAGACACGCCGGGGCGGTTCTCGGGATCGAACGTGATCATGCGCTCGGAGTCGGTCTGGCTCTTCTTGATGCGCTTTGCCGTCTCCTCAGCGGTCATCGAGATGTTGATGGCGTTGCCGTAGCTCTTGCTCATCTTGCGGCCGTCCAGGCCGGGCAGCAGCGGGGTCTCGGACAGCAGCGCGTCGACCTCGGGGAACACCTTGCCGTAGCGGTTGTTAAAGCGGCGGGCGATGGTGCGGGTGAGCTCGATGTGCGGCAGCTGGTCACGACCGACGGGCACCACGTTGCCCTTGCAGAACAGGATGTCGCAGGCCTGATGCACCGGGTAGGTGAGCAGAAGGCCGGTAAGCTCATGGCCCGAGGCCTCCATCTCGGCCTTGACGGTGGGGTTGCGCGCCAGCTCGGCCTCGGACACCAGCGACAGGAACGGCAGCATGAGCTGGTTGGCGGCGGGCACGGCGGAGTGCGCGTAGATCATGGTCTTGTCGGGATCGATACCGCAGGCAAGGTAGTCCATGACCATGTTGTACACGTTGTCCTGGATGTGCTCGGTCGTGTCGCGGTCAGTGATGACCTGGTAGTCGGCGATGAGCACGTTGGTCTTGGCGCCCATGTTCTGCAGCTCAACACGGCCCTTGAGGGTGCCGAAGTAGTGGCCCAGGTGCAGACGGCCGGTGGGGCGGTCGCCGGTGAGCATGGTGAACTTCTCGGGCGTCTTGGTCAGGCCCTCGCGAATGGCGTTGCTCTTTTGCAGCGCGACTTCGTAGCTGTTCTCGTTTGGCATGATTGCTCCTAACGTTCGTTCGCAGGTTTTGATGATAACGCGTTTATTGGAGGGGCGGTGCGTAAGTAGGCGAGGGGCGGGAGAGGGACGCGCGTGCTGCGGCATGTGCGATGGGTGCGGCGCGGCCGCGCTTGGCTAACGGTGCCTTGGCACATCCTCGGCAGCTTGCCCTAGAGCTTGTGGTGGCGCTCTTCTTTGCGCTCCTCGGCTGCCTGCTCCTCCTGCTTAAAAGCCTGCTTAAAAGCGGGGTCGTCGGGGGTGACCAGTTCGTCCTCGTGCGTGCGCTTGTTGTAATGGTGGCGTAGTACGGGTTCAAACAGGTGCAGGTGCTTGGCGAAGGCCGCCGAGCCAATGGCGAGCACGGTAAAGATGAGCACACGCATGGGCACTTCGACCTGGTTAATCGCGGCGGCGCCGGCCGAAAGCATGATGCACCAGGCATAGATGAGCAGCACGGCCTGTTTTTGGTTGTAGCCTTCTTGGATCAGGCGGTGGTGGATGTGGCCCTTGTCGGCCTGCCCGATACTAATGTGGGCGCGCTTGCGGCGCACAATGGCGCTAAACGTGTCGATGATGGGCACGCCGGCAACGATGAGCGGAATGATAAGCGAGGTGAGTGCGGCGGTGCGGCTCACGTTGAGCAGCGAGATGGAGCCCAGCGCAAAGCCCAGAAGCAGCGACCCCGAGTCGCCCAAGAAGATGCTTGCGGGGTTGAAGTTGTAGCGCAAAAAGGCCAGACAGGCGCCAAAGAGCGCAATGGAGAGCGCGGCGGCGTCGATGCGGCCCGAGAGAACGGCCATCGAAAACATGGTGAACGACGCGATGCCGCAGATGCCCGTGGCCAAGCCGTCGAGGCCGTCGATGAGGTTAATGATGTTAGTGAATGCCACCAGATAGATCACGGTGATGGGGTAGGCGAGCCATCCGAGCATGATCTCGCCGGGAGCAAACGGGTTGACGATGACGCCGATTTTTAGGCCGCCCATGCAGGCGATAAGCGCGGCGAGGACCTGTCCGGCCAGCTTTTGCTTGGGCGTGAGCTGGAAGACGTCGTCGATAGCGCCGGTCGCAAAGATGACGGTAAAGGAGAGCGCCAGCATGGGATAGCTAATGTGAAGGCGCGGGTGCGGCACCAGGACGGGTGGCCAGCCTAGGTACCAGGTGCCTAGGATTTGCACAATGCAGGCAACGACCAGGCCCAAAAACACCGCCGTTCCGCCCAAACGCGGGATGGGCTTGGTGTTGATGCGGCGCTTAGAAGGATAGTCGACGGCATCGAGCTTAATTGCCAAGCGCTTGACCAGGGGCACCGCGAGGAAGGTCGTGATAAAAGCCGCCGCTGCCACGCATAGGTACGGTATGTAGCTCGGGGATGAAGCCATGAATCTAAAAACCGCCAAGCGTCGAAGGAAAAGGTCAAAGGTTGCTACGCGGAAATGGCATAGCTGTCCCATGATACTCGACCGAGGGGGGTGCGGAGGTTTGCACCGTGCGATTATCACGCGCATACCAGATATTGGAATGTTGTCGATGGCTTGTCGGGATGCCGGCGGGGATCCATATGGACTGTATGGTGATTTTCGGCAAAAGAAAACCACCCCCCACGTTACGAAAATGAACCCACCTAAAACAGGTGGGTGCCCTCATCGACTGTTCCAGCGTCCTTAACAACGAAGGATACCTGTACTAGGCACGACTGTGTGGGCTCCCTAAATAAACGCGACGGTTCACCCAGTTGCTCCGCGGGGGGCGGAATAACTACATCATAAAGCGGCACTTTATCGATTCCAGTCTTGACATTACAAAAATCGTGTCGGACGATTACGGCGCCTTAGGGACGGAGCCGTCTACCCGGTCTGGCCCTTTACGTTTGAGCTGCTGAATCGTTGTTTTGGAGCATGTTTTTATGCCGACGTCGTTGACCGAACTTTTTTCGCCCGCCTGCCATTTGTGTCCGCGCCGTTGCGGTGCGGCGCGCGATGAGGGCGCGCACGGCGTCTGCGGTGCTAACGACACGCTCAAGGTGGCCCGCGCCGCGCTTCATATGTGGGAGGAGCCGCCTATCTCGGGCGAGGCCGGTTCGGGCGCGATCTTCTTTAGCGGTTGCTCGCTTAAATGTATCTACTGCCAGAACCACGAGATCTCGACCGGCAATTTTGGCCTTGAGATTTCGCCTGAGCGCCTGGTCGAGATTATGCTGGAACTGCAGGACCAGGGTGCCAACAACATCAATTTGGTGACGGCGACGCACTATGCGCACCTGTTGCCTGCCGTGATTGCCGCGGCACGGGCGCGCGGACTGGTTATCCCGATCGTCTACAACACGAGCGGTTATGAGCGCGCGAGTGCCGTGACAGCGCTTGGCGATCTGGTCGATGTGTGGCTTACCGACTTTAAATATGCCGATGCGGGGCTTGCGCAGTCGCTCTCCCACATTAAGGATTACCCACGTGTGGCCGTGTCAGGCCTGGCTCAGATGGCGCGCGAGATCGAGCGCCGCGGGGGAGAGATGGTGGATGAGGGCGGGCTCATGAAGCGCGGCATGATTGTGCGCCATCTGGTACTGCCGGGACATGCAGACGATTCGTGTCGCGTGCTGGACCTGGTGTGGCAGACGGTGGGCGATGTGCCGATCTCGGTCATGAACCAGTACACGCCCAATGCACTTATGCGCGAGCAGGGCGGCGATCTGGCGCGTGCCGTGACGCGCGAGGAGTACGAGCAGGTGCTCGACCATGCCGACGACCTGGGTTTTACGACGATGTTCTGGCAAGAGGGCGGCGCGGTAGACGAGAGCTTCACCCCGGCCTTCGACACCACCGGTGTTCTTACCAGCGCAAAGTAGTGCGTTCGTCGATGATTTTTCTGGGACGTGTCTCTATAGTTTTGTCAACCGCGTGCTTCGCGCCATTTCGGCATGACGCATCCGGGCGCCCGGCGCCCCCGCTTCCCCTTCGGTTGATCCCGCCGCCCGCTAGGCCGCGTACGGGACGGCGTCGCGCATG
>DBGEDL010000066.1:0-11071 GCA_048375035.1 Collinsella sp. | reverse complement strand
CGAGCCGAAGAGCACTAAATGTGCTCTTCGTGCGAGCCCAGGACCTGACCGAGCGAAAAGCTTGCGCCTGGCCTTTGGCGGCGCGACCGAGATGGTGGAATTGTGTGCAGCCAGGGTTGCCGTTGACCGACGCCGGGGTCCCCGCCATAATACTTTCGGTTCACGCACGAATCCGCTGCCAGAGACAGCCGGTGCAAACGGGCATCGCCCGCGAGCTTAATGGGATATCCCGCCAGCCGAGGTGGTCGAGTAGATATGTCTTCTCGCCCCCGTCGCTCATGCAGCGCGGGGGCTTTCTTTTTGGACATGCCCCCGTCACGTCCTTGTGGCGGACCGTGCCCGGAAAGAATTCGAGGAGGTGTAATTCATGCCCCAGCAGTACAAAATCGACAAGGTTGCAGAGATCGAGTCCCGTATCGCCGAGAACGCCGGTCTGTTCGTCGTCAACTACAACGGTCTGACGGTTAAGCAGGCTCAGGAGCTGCGTCATCAGCTTCGCGAGTGCGGCGCCGAGATGAAGGTCTACAAGAACAACCTGGTCAAGATCGCTCTCAAGAACCAGGAGCAGCCCGAGATCGACGAGATCCTCGCCGGCCCCGTCGCTTATGTGTTCTACGAGACCGAGCCGGTCGAGGCCGCTAAGGCCCTTAAGGACTTCTCCGCTAAGTCCAAGGGCGTCCTTGAGATCAAGGGCGGTATCTCCGACGGCAAGGCTGTTTCCGCTGATGATGTTAAGGCTATCGCCGAGCTGCCCACCAAGGATCAGCTTCTCGGCCAGATCGCCGGTCTCATCTCCGGTTTCGCTCGCGACATCGCTGTCTGCGTCAACGGCGTTTCCTCTGGTCTCGCTCGTTCGATCCAGCAGGTCTCCGAGCAGAAGGCAGCCTAGTCGCTGTTTTCACCCGCGGCGGCAACGCCGCACCCCTGGCGCATTCGCGCCGTGTTTTAACTGATCTCCGTGCATCCGCACGGAAACCGAAAGGACTTAGAAATGGCTAAGCTTACCACCGATGAGATCATCGATGCTCTTAAGGAAATGACCCTTCTCGAGGCTTCCGAGCTCGTCAAGGCTATCGAGGACACCTTCGGCGTTTCCGCCGCTGCTCCTGCCGCTGTTGTCGCCGCTCCCGCTGCTGGCGCTGCTGAGGCCGAGGAGAAGACCGAGTTTGACGTCGTGCTCGAGGGCTTCGGCGACAACAAGATCCAGGTCATCAAGGCCGTCCGTGAGCTCACCAACCTTGGCCTGAAGGAGGCCAAGGAGGTCGTCGAGGGCGCTCCCAAGGCTGTTCTCGAGGGTGCCAAGAAGGAGGACGCCGAGGCTGCCAAGGAGAAGCTCGAGGCTGCTGGCGCTGCTGTCACCCTCAAGTAATCAGGCTTTCTCGCCAGATTTCTTTGCAGACGGGGTTCGCATTGCGAGCCCCGTCTTTTTTGTTTTTCGGTCCCTCGACATCGGTTGCTCAAACTGCCATGTTCTGTGATTTGCGTCGTATCGGGCGCCCTGCCGTTGGGCAATAAAATTGCACCATTCGAGCAATAATTTGCGTTGACCTGCTGAAGAATTGTCTCTGCCTTGTAGCGACATATAGTTCCAGCGGTAAGATGCTTGGGTATCGCAATTTGGTCTGCGGCCGCCGTGCCGCACGCACAGGGCGCATTCTGCGCCTGCGAAAGGATCTTTGAATAACATGAAGGCAATCATCCCCGCCGCCGGTCTTGGCACGCGTTTTCTGCCTGGCACCAAGTGCACGCCCAAAGAGATGCTGCCGGTGCTCGACAAGCCCGTCATTCAGTACGTCGTCGAGGAGGCGCTCGATCCCGAGGAGGTCGACGACGCCATCATCGTTACTTCTCCCGGTAAGCCCGAGCTACTGAACTACTTCCAGCCCGATCGCTCGCTCGAGAACCTGCTGCGCGAGCGCGGCAAGAACGCCTATGCCGACGCCGTCGCCCACGCTGGCGGTATGCCGGTCGACTTCCGTTATCAGTACGAGCCCAAGGGCCTCGGCCATGCTATCCGCTCTGCTGCCGACGCCGTGGCAGGGGAGAACTTCCTGGTTCTTCTGGGCGACTACGTTGTGCCTAATCGCGACATCTGCGACAAGATGCTCGCCGTTTCCAAGGAGCACGGTGGAGCTTCGGTTATCGCCGTCGCTGCTTGCTCGCCCGAGGAAGTCAGCCGCTACGGCGTTATCGCCGGTGAGCGCGTCGGTTCGCTCGAGGGCGCCGAGGACGTTGCCGATGCCGAGCCGGGCGCTGTCTGGCGCATCGGCGGTCTGGTCGAGAAGCCCGCTCCCGAGGCTACTCCGTCCAACCTGTACATCGTCGGTCGCTACCTGCTGAGCCCGCTGGTCATGGACCTGCTGGCAGATCAGCAGGCCGGCAAGGGCGGCGAGATCCAGCTCACCGACGCCATGGCCCGTTCGCTCGACCGTGAGGCCATGTATGCAGTCGTCATCGACCCGCTGTCGGGCTACGACACCGGCACTCCCTCTGGCTGGATGGCCACTAACGCCCTCATGGCTGCAAGCGACCCCCGCTTTGCCGATGCCTTCTGGGACGCCATCGACGAGCGCGGCGGATTGATGCGCAAGTAAGCCTTCGGGCATCGACATTTACGGGCGTGGACCTCGGTTCGCGCCCGTTTTTTATAAGAGCTGCGATTGCCGGCTCTCTGTTCACAGAAAATATATGAACAGATGTTCGATACACATACATCTACCTGCGTGTTTTCTGTCGAAAAACTTTGCTACTCCAAAAACTCAATCGCGTCAAGGCTTTTCTTGCCCAACGGTCGGTACCTGATAAACTATTAGGTTGCGATAACTGGCGAAGCTATGCCTCGCCAACCCACCGAGCATTTCCGTGAAGGAGGAAAAACCTGGTGACCTACGCATACACTGCCACTGAGCGCAAGCGCGTCAGCTTCGGGAAAATCCCGGAGGCCATGGAGCTCCCCAACCTTATCTCTGTTCAAAGGGAATCCTTTGAGCGTTTTAAGGACGAGGGCCTTCGTGAGGCGTTCAAGGAATCCAGCCCCATCCAGAGCCAGAACCATGTTCTCGAGGTTACCTTCGGCGAGCATCAGTTCGGCGACCCCGCGCACACCGTCGAGGAGTGCCGCGAGAAGGACATGACCTATCAGGCCCCGCTTCTGACCGACGTTCGTCTCACCAACAAGGAGACCGGCGAGATCAAGGAGCAGCTCGTCTTCATGGGCGACTTCCCCATGATGACCGATCAGGGCACCTTCATCATCAACGGTACCGAGCGTATCGTCGTCTCGCAGCTCGTCCGCTCCCCGGGCGTGTACTACAGCTCCGAGATGGATTCGGGCAAGCAGATCTACAAGGCCCAGATCATCCCGTCCCGCGGTGCCTGGCTTGAGTTTGAGGTCGACAAGCGCGACCAGCTCATGGTCTCCATCGACCGTAAGCGCAAGCAGAGCGCCACGATGTTCCTGCGCGCCCTTGGCATCGCCGTCACCAACGACGACATCATCGAGCTGCTCGGTAACTCCGATGTGATCAAGCGCACCCTGGAGCGCGACACCGCTCTCACTCGCGAGGACGCCCTCATCGAGATCTACCGTCGCCTGCGCCCGGGCGAGCCTCCCACCGTGGACGCTTCCCGCAGCCTGCTCGAGGGCCTGCTCTTTAACCCGCAGCGCTACGACCTGGCCCGCGTCGGTCGTTACAAGGTCAACAAGAAGCTCAACCTCACCACCGAGGAAGAGGTCACGGTGCTCACCGACGAGGATATCGTCGCGACGCTGCGCTACCTCCTGTCCCTCGCTGCCGGCGAGCAGGGCTTCAAGGTCGACGACATCGACCACTTCGGCAACCGCCGCATCCGCACCGTCGGCGAACTCGTCGCCAACCAGTTCCGTATCGGCATGAGCCGTATGGAGCGCGTCGTCCGTGAGCGCATGAGCTCCCAGGACATCGACGAGATCACCCCGCAGTCGCTCATCAACATCCGCCCGATCGTGGCCTCCATCAAGGAGTTCTTCGGTTCCTCGCAGCTCTCGCAGTTCATGGACCAGGCGAACCCCCTGACCGGTCTGACCCACAAGCGCCGTCTGTCCGCACTCGGCCCTGGTGGCCTTGCCGGCCACAAGTCCGGCTCCAGCCGCCGCACTAACGTGCCGACGGCCGTCCGCGACGTTCATAACTCGCACTACAGCCGCATGTGCCCGATCGAGACCCCCGAAGGCCCCAACATCGGCCTGATCGGCTCGCTCGCCCTCTACGCCCGCGTCAACGAGTACGGCTTCATCGAGGCTCCGTTCCGCCGCGTCGAGAACGGCGTTGCCACCGACCAGATCGACTGGATGACCGCTGACGAGGAAGAGAAGCACGTCATCGCGCCGGCCAACACGCCGCTCGATCCCAAGACCAACGAGTTCATCACGACCGATGCCGAGGGCAAGATCGTCCGTCCGCACACCGTGATCGCCCGTACCCGCGACTTCGACGGCTCCTTCGGCGCTCCCGCCGACGTGCCTGTCGAGGACGTCGACTACATGGACGTCTCGCCGCGTCAGATGCTCTCCGTCGCAGCCACGCTGATCCCGTTCCTTGAGCACGACGACGCCAAGCGTACGCTCATGGGCGCCAACATGCAGCGTCAGGCCGTGCCGCTGGTTCACCCCGCCGCTCCCTATGTCGGTACCGGCATGGAGCGTCGCGCCGCTCTGGACTCTGGCGAGGTCACCCTGGCCAAGAACGCCGGCGAGGTCATCTTTGCCGACGCTTCCAAGATTATCGTCAAGCATGCCGGCGGCATGGACGAGTATCACCTGGCCAAGTACCAGCGCTCCAACCAGTCCACCTGCATCAACCACCGTCCGCTCGTGCGCGTCGGTGACACCGTTGAGCAGGGCGAGCCTCTGGCCGACGGTCCTTCGACCGATCACGGCGAGCTCGCACTGGGCCAGAACCTCACCGTGGCATATATGCCGTGGGAAGGCTTTAACTACGAGGACGGTATCGTCGTGTCCGAGCGCCTGGTGGCCGAGGACCTGCTGACGACCATCAATATCACCCGTCACGAGATCGACGCCCGCGACACCAAGCTCGGCCCCGAGGAGATCACCCGCGAGATTCCGAACCTCTCCGAGGACATGCTTGCCAACCTCGACGAGGACGGCATCATCCGCATCGGCGCCGAGGTCGGCCCTGGCGACATCCTGGTCGGCAAGGTCACGCCTAAGGGCGAGAGCGCTCTGACCGCCGAGGAGCGCCTGCTGCGCGCCATCTTCGGTGCCAAGGCCCACGACGTCCGCGATACCTCCCTTAAGATGCCTCACGGCGCTTACGGCCGCGTCATCGACGTCGTCCGCTTTAGCCGCGAGAACGGTGACGACCTGGCCCCCGGTGTCAATGAGCAGGTGCGCGTCTACGTCGCCCAGCGCCGTAAGATCCAGCAGGGCGATAAGATCGCCGGTCGCCACGGCAACAAGGGTGTTATCTGCAACGTTCTGCCGGTCGAGGACATGCCCTACATGGCTGACGGTACCCCGATCGACGTTATCCTCAACCCGCTGGGCGTTCCTTCGCGTATGAACGTCGGCCAGCTGCTCGAGTGCCACCTTGGCTGGGCCGCTGCCTGCGGTTGGGATACCGAGGATGCCGACTCCGACAAGTATGTCCCCGGTCCGTTCTTCACCGCGACGCCCGTCTTCGACGGCGCCAAGGAGGACGAGATCGCCGAGGTCATCCGTCGTGCCAACAAGAACATGCTCAACAAGGCCACCGCTGCCTTTGGCGATCACATGCGCCCCGAGTTTGTCACCCAGCTTGACGAGCGCGGTAAGACCCGCCTGTTCGACGGCCGCACCGGTGAGGAGTTCCGCGAGCCCATTACCGTGGGTACGTCCTACATCCTCAAGCTCGGCCACATGGTCGACGACAAGATCCACGCCCGTTCGACCGGCCCTTACAGCCTGGTTACCCAGCAGCCTCTGGGCGGCAAGGCTCAGTTCGGCGGCCAGCGCTTCGGCGAGATGGAAGTTTGGGCACTGTACGCTTACGGTGCTTCCAACGTCCTGCAGGAGATCCTGACCGTCAAGTCCGACGATACCGTGGGCCGTGTCAAGACCTACGAGTCCATCGTCAAGGGCGAGAACGTTCCTGTCCCGGGTATCCCCGAGTCCTTCAAGGTTCTCGTCAAGGAGATCCGCTCCCTCGCACTGGACATCGAGCCCATGCACGATGCCGACGAGGACGCCTCCGCCCCTGTGACCGCCGAGGAGACCTCTGCTCTCGACGACCTGGCCGCGCTCGCCGGCGTTGATGCCGACGTCGAGGCCGAGGATGCCGAGACCGCCGAGGCACCCGAGGCTGTCGCCGCCACGACCACTGATAAGGAGTAGTTGACTGTGGCAGATTTCGAAGCTACTGATTTTGACTCGGTAAAGATCTCCCTTGCCTCCGCCGACCAGATCCGTTCCTGGTCGCACGGTGAGGTCAAGAAGCCGGAGACCATCAATTACCGTACCCTCAAGCCCGAGAAGGACGGCCTGTTCTGCGAGAAGATCTTCGGTCCCGCCAAGGACTGGGAGTGCTCCTGCGGCAAGTACAAGGGCATCCGCTTTAAGGGCATCGTCTGCGAGCGCTGCGGCGTCGAGGTCACCTCGGCCAAGGTGCGTCGCGACCGCATGGGCCACATCGAGCTCGCCGCTCCCGTGTCCCACATCTGGTACTTCAAGAGCCCCACGAGCTTCCCGATGAGCCGTATGCTCGACATCAAGTCCAAGGACCTCGAGAAGGTTCTGTACTTTGCCAGCTACATCATCACCGAGGTCGACTACGAGGCTCGCGAGGCCGACGCCGACGACCTGCGCGAGGAGCTCGCCGCCGATCTGGAAGAGATCGATGCCGAGTGCGCCCGCCAGATCGAGTCCCTCAAGGAGCAGGGCGACCCCGAGAACTTTGACGAGTTCTCCGACGAGGAGCCGCTGACCCCCGAGGAGATCGCCTCCGGCATCGTCGACATCGAGGAAGAGTGCAAGGACGAGAAGCAGCTCCGCACGGACGCCTTCAACGCCTTTATGAAGCTCACCGAGCGCGACCTCATCTCCGATGAGCCGCTGTTCCGCGAGATGACCCGTTACTACTCCATGTACTTCAAGGGTGGCATGGGTGCCGAGGCCGTCCGCGACCTGCTCGCTGCCATCGACCTCCCCTCCGAGGCCGAGAAGCTCAAGGCCATCATCGCCGACGAGGATTCCCAGAAGCAGAAGCGCGAGAAGGCCGTCAAGCGCCTTGAGGTCGTTGACGCCTTCCTGAAGGGTGGCAACAGCCCCGCGAACATGATCCTGGACGTCATCCCGGTCATTCCGCCCGATCTGCGCCCGATGGTCCAGCTCGACGGCGGCCGTTTCGCCGCGTCCGACCTTAACGACCTGTACCGTCGCGTGATCAACCGTAACAACCGACTCAAGCGCCTGCTCGACCTGGACGCCCCTGCGATCATCGTGAACAACGAGAAGCGCATGCTCCAGGAGTCCGTGGACGCCCTGTTCGACAACGGCCGTCGTGGTCGCCCGGTCTCTGGCCGTGGCGGTCGCCCGCTCAAGTCGCTCGCCGAGGCCCTCAAGGGCAAGCAGGGTCGTTTCCGTCAGAACCTGCTGGGTAAGCGTGTCGACTACTCCGGCCGTTCGGTAATCGTTACCGACCCCAAGCTGCTGCTGCACCAGTGCGGTCTGCCCAAGACCATGGCGCTGGAGCTCTTCAAGCCCTTCGTCATGAAGCGCCTGGTCGAGCTCGGCAAGGTCGAGAACATCAAGGGCGCCAAGCGCGCTATCGACCGCGGTGCCACCTTTGTGTGGGACATCCTCGAAGAGGTCATCGACGGCCGCGTCGTGCTGCTCAACCGCGCACCGACCCTGCACCGTCTGTCCATCCAGGCCTTTGAGCCGGTGCTGGTCGAGGGCAAGGCTATCCACCTGCACCCGCTGGTCTGCTCGCCCTTCAACGCCGACTTCGACGGCGACCAGATGTCTGTCCATGTGCCGCTGTCCAGCCAGGCTCAGGCCGAGGCTCGCGTGCTCATGCTCTCTGCGAACAACCTGCGCTCGCCGGCATCCGGCAAGCCGGTCAACATCCCCTCGCAGGACATGATCATCGGTGTGTACTACCTGACCCAGGTCCGCGACGGTCTGCCGGGCGAGAACCACGTGTTCGCCAGCTTCGACGACGCGCTGCACGCCTATGACTGCCGCTCCGAGGTCGACATGCAGGCCAAGATTCAGGTCCGCGTGTCCGCTGCCGACGCCAATGTCATCAACGAGGACGGCACCCGTATCTTCCGCGTCAAGAACGGCAAGAACGAGTTCGTCGACTACGACGTCACCGGCAACAAGACCGCGCGCTTCGAGACCTCTATCGGCCGCATCATCTTCAACCGCCAGTGCCTGCCCGAAGACTATGAGTTCATGAACTACAAGATGGTCAAGGGCGACGTGGCCAAGCTGGTTGCGGACTGCTGCGATCGTTACCCCGAGGCCAAGGTCGGTCCGATCCTCGACGCCATCAAGTACTCCGGCTTCCACTACGCTACCCGCGCCGGCCTCACCATCTCGGTGTGGGACGCTCTCATCCCTGCCGAGAAGCAGGAGCTGCTCGATCGCGCCCAGGCCAACGTCGACCAGATCAACGAGTACTTCGAGGAGGGCTTCATCAACGAGACGGAGCGCCACATCGAAGTCGTTAACGAGTGGACCGCTTGTACCGATAAGGTCGCAGCGCTCATGCTCGACATGTTCGACGAGGAGAACCCGCTCTACATGATGGCCGACTCCGGCGCCCGTGGTTCTAAGACCCAGCTGCGTCAGCTCGGCGGCATGCGTGGCCTGATGGCAGACATGTCCGGCGAGACGATCGACCTTCCCATTAAGGCGAACTTCCGCGAGGGCCTGCTGCCGCTCGAGTACTTCATTTCGACCTACGGCGCCCGTAAGGGCCTGGTCGATACCGCATCCCACACCTCGGACTCCGGTTACCTGACCCGTCGTCTGGTCGACGTGGCCCAGGACGTCATCGTCCGCGAGGAGGACTGCGGTACGCACGAGGGCGTCACCTACAACCTCATCATCCCCGGCACCACCGATCTCAACACCGACCTCGTCGGCCGTTGCTTCATCGAGGACGTCGTGGCTCCCGATGGCACCGTGCTCTTTGAGCAGGACGGCTACGTCGAGAAGGTCGCCGACATCCAGAAGATGGTCGATGCGGGCCTCAAGAAGGTCAAGCTTCGCGCACTGCTCACCTGCCGCTCCAAGTACGGCGTGTGCCAGAAGTGCTACGGCTGGGATCTTTCCACCCGTCGTCCGGTCGCCATCGGTACCGCGGTCGGCATTATTGCCGCCCAGTCCATCGGCGAGCCCGGTACGCAGCTTACGATGCGTACCATTCACTCCGGCGGCGTCGCTGGCGTCGACGATATTACGCAGGGTCTGCCTACGGTCAGCCGTATGTTCGATATCGTCGGCAACGTCAACGAGAAGATCCTGGGCCGCGAGGCCGAGCTGGCTCCGTACTCCGGTCACCTCTCGATTAAGCCCGAGAAGTCCGAGTACGTGCTGACGCTCACCGACTCCGAGGATCACACCCGTGTCCTCGACGAGCGTCGCGTTCCCGCTTCGGTGCGCTTTATGCCCGAGATCGAGGACGGCTGCGAGGTTCGCGCCGGCGACCAGATCACCAAGGGCTTCGTCAACTTCCGCAACCTGCGCAAGCTGACCGACATCGAGTCGACGATGCACACCTTCGTCGAGAGCGTCAAGGACGTCTACACCAGCCAGGGCGTCGACCTGAACGACAAGCACATCGAGGTGCTCGCACGTCAGATGCTGCGTCGCGTTCAGATCACCAACCCCGGCGACTCCAAGTACCTGCTTGGTCAGTACGTCGACCGCTACGAGTTCGCCGACGAGGTCGAGCGCGTTGCCCGTCTGGGCGGTCAGGCTCCCGTGGCCGAGCCCGTCATCCTGGGTACGCTCAAGGTCGCGTCCAACATCGACTCCTGGCTGTCGAGCGCTTCGTTCATCCGTACCGCTGGCGTCCTTACCGAGGCTGCCATTGAGGGCAAGGTCGATCACCTGCTCGACCTTAAGTCCAACGTCATCGTCGGTAAGAAGATCCCGGCTGGTACCGGCCTCAAGCCGTACGCCAACGCCAAGCTGACGTATCGTACGGCCGACGGCTATGTCGACATCGACGGCCCGGCTTCGCCCAACGCCAAGTCGCTGCCCGAGTGGGCTCCTGTGGAGCTCAAGGACCTGGACGAGCAGCTCCCGCAGCAGCTCGACTGGGCCGGCTACGACGAGTTCGGTGGTGCTGACGGTTCGTTCACCCGCAACGGCCACACCATCTCCGCCGAGAAGGCTCGCCTGTACCTGTTCGACGACCTGGGCGTGTCGCAGCGCTGGACCAACAAGTTCAGCGAGGTCGGTATCGAGACGGTCGGCGACCTGGTTGGCAAGTCCGAGGAGGATCTGCTGCGCATCGACGGCATCGGTGCCAAGGCGATCGAGGAGCTCCGTGACGGCCTCGAGGCCCACGATCTGCTCTACATCCTCGAGAACAACGACGACGTTGCCGACGAGGAAGACCTCTCGCAGCTGCTGCAGATGGTCTTTAGCCCCGACGGTCCGGACGACATCCTGCTGGGTACCTCCGCTCCGACGCATCACGCCGACGCCGACGAGGAGCTCCTGGGCGCCCCGATCGACGACAAGAAGGCTCCCGCCAACGGCGCGATCAACGAGGACATGGCTTCTCTCGACGAGCTGCTCAACCAGCTTGTGGACACCGACGACGCCGAAGAGGCCAAGGACAACGACGAGGAGTAATTTCCTAGTACGTTAACCGCCCTTATAAAGGCTCGCTTCCCAACAGGGGGGCGGGCTTTTTTTGATGAGGAACGTTGCCCCGACGAGTACGTCGGATTCCCGGAACGGGCCGCCCGCTGTTTAAGTTTGTCGCGAGTTCCGCACGCAAAGGAAAGCACTTAATGTGCTTTCCGTCTTGCGCAGGACTGTAGAGCAGCAAATTTAAACAGCGGGCGG
>DBGEDL010000065.1:0-29855 GCA_048375035.1 Collinsella sp. | reverse complement strand
CGACTCGGATTCCTTGCGGCCTGAACAATCGCAAGTGTCCGGCGAGGGGGCGGCTTTGTAAAGCCGTTTGGCCCCACCCGCATAGCGGGTGGTTTCTGATGCGGCGCGCTGCGCGCCCCGCACAGGCTAAAGCCTCTAATGCAAAAAGGGACCCGTCCATTGCGGACGGATCCCTTAATACAAGTGATCGTCAAACCGATTTACTCGGCGTCGGTCTCCTCGTCCTTCTTCTCGGAAGGCAGCGGGGTAACCTCGATCTCGACGCCCAGAGTCTCAGCAGCGGACTTCATGGACAGGGAGATACGACGACGGTCGAGGTCGATCTCCATGACCTTGACCTGAACCTTGTCGCCCACGTGGGTGACCTGAGAAGGCTGGTCGACGTGCTTGTTGGCCATCTCGGAGATGTGCACCAGGCCCTCGATGCCCTCGCCCAGGTCGACGAAAGCGCCGAACGGGACAAGCTTGGTCACAGTGCCCTCGACGATAGCGCCGACGGGGTACTTCTTGACCAGTGCGCGCCACGGATCCTCGGTGGTCTGCTTGAGACCCAGGGAGATGCGCTCGCGGTTGAGATCGACGTCGAGAACCTCGACCTCGACCTCCTGGCCGACCTTGACAACCTCGGAAGGATGGTTGACGTGGTTCCAGGAAAGCTCGGAGATGTGGATGAGGCCGTCGATACCGCCGAGGTCGACGAAGGCGCCGAAGTCGACGATGGAGGAAACGGTGCCCTGGAGACGCATGCCAGACTTGAGCTTGGACAGGATCTCGGAGCGCTCGGCCTTACGGGACTCCTCGAGCACGACGCGACGGGAGAGGACGACGTTGTTGCGGTTGCGGTCCATCTCGATGACGCGGGCCTCGATGCGGGTGCCCATGTAGGAGGTGAGGTCCTTGACACGACGGAGGTCGACGAGGGAAGCAGGCAGGAAACCGCGCAGGCCGATGTCGAGGATCAGGCCGCCCTTGACAACCTCGATAACCTCGCCCTCGACGTTCTCGCCGGAGTTGAACTTCTCCTCGATGCGGTTCCAAGCACGCTCGTACTCGGCACGCTTCTTGGACAGGACCAGACGACCGTCCTTGTCCTCCTTCTGGAGAACCAGAGCCTCGATGGGATCACCGAGTGCAACGATGTCTGCAGGGTTAGCGTCCTTGCGGATGGACAGCTCGCGGACCGGGATAACGCCCTCGGACTTGAATCCGATGTCAACGAGCACCTCGTCATGCTCGATCTTAACGACAGTGCCGTTAACGAGATCGCCCTCATCAAAGTCGGTAATCGTACCGTCGATGAGGTTGTTCATCTCCTCCTCATTGACATCGTCAAGAGAGAAAATGGACGAGTTCTGAATCTCACTCAAAGGTGGACCCCTTTCGAACTACGGGGCCCCGATTGCTAGGACCTACAGAAGGGTGCGACAAGCACACAACGTTTAGGAACACTCGGGAGCCGACAGATACTAATGTGACGCTTATGCAATCACGTTCGTATAGGTTACGGGGAAATGAGTTCGATTTCAAGCGTGAACTGCGATTTTTTACTCGTGTGGAGACTTTTTCGTAATCTTATGAACACACGTCTCCACAACTTGACGATAACCAGCCAGGCATTTGGCTTTGGGGTAAAGTATCCGGAGCCAACGACTCTAGATCAAATTTACGAGAAAGGTGCCCGCGTGCTCAAAGCAGTCGTTTTCGATATGGACGAGACGCTTCTTAGCATCAACCTCAACGCGTTCATCCTTCGCTATTTTAAGGATGTCTCATCGATGCTCGCGGATATCGGGCGCCGCAGCCGCGGTGGCACGATGGCACGTCTCGGCACCATCTTGGTCGACCTCAACGCCAATCGCCGCAGCGGCACGGACAATCGCACCAATCTTGAATTTTACCGCACCGAGGTCGAGCGCAGGTGCGGTATCTGCCTCTCCGATCCCATCATCCACGAGGCGTTTACCTACTACGACCGCGAAGTTCTTCCGTACAAGAACGACGATGTCATTAACGCCCACGCCATGCCGGGCGCACACGCCGCGCTCCAGGCCGTACAGGA
Organism: Collinsella sp.; assembly: GCA_048375035.1. Classification (GTDB taxonomy): domain Bacteria; phylum Actinomycetota; class Coriobacteriia; order Coriobacteriales; family Coriobacteriaceae; genus Collinsella. The sequence goes on along the minus strand of DBGEDL010000065.1, from coordinate 27,796 downwards.
CGCAGGGCTGCGTTGCGCGCTCTTTACCAACCCCAGCTTTCCCCAGGGGGCCATCGAGTGCCGCATGGGTTGGGGCGACCTGGCCGACGCCCCCTTTGAGCTCGTCACGCACATGGGAAACACCACCCGCTGCAAGCCCGATGCCACCTACTATCTAGAGCAGCTTCAGGTGATGGGGCTCGAGCCGCACGAGGTCCTTATGGTGGGCAACGATCCCAAACGCGACTTCCCGTCCCCTGATTGCGGCATCCAAACCGCCTTTGTGGGCCAGGGCAAGCCCAGCCGAGCCACCTGGTGCGGAACCATGGAAGACTTCGCCCGCGACTTTAACGCCGTTGTAGAAGCCTTCTACGAACACCAAGTAGCCGACGAACTGTCATAGGACCCCTAGCTCCAAACAAAATAGCGCCGCAGGTTGAGCATAAGTCAGCGAAAACGCCCCTAAGCGAGCAATGTGCCTTGAAAGAGGAGGGCATAGGCCTTCTGGCCATGCCCGACGATTGAAAGGCAGATTGCCGCTTAGGGACGTTTGCAGCGTCGACTGGTTACGCGGTTTGGTAAAACCGCGTAACTAACAAACTCGAGTCTTGCCGATCATGATGTTGAGGATCTCGACGTCGGTATCTTTCATACCCACACGGCCTACGTAGCCCATACTGGCGATTGTCTGCTCAACGGTATCCTGGATCAGGCCCTCGCCGGCACGGAAGCCGCGGCCCTGCATGGCCATATCGTGGCCCAGAATCGCCGCATCAACGGCTGCGGAAATCTTGGCGGCACAGCTCGCCTTGGCGCCATCGCACACGATGCCGCCCACGTTGCCAAGCGTATTCGATACCGTCGCGCCAATCTGCTCGCGCGTACCACCGCACAGCCAGGTAATGGCTGCGCCGGCACCGCACGCGGCGCAAATCGCACCGCAAAACGCCGAGAGCGCACCAATATAGCTCTTGATATGCACGGCGATAAGATCGGACAGCATCACGGCGCGCACCAGGCGCTCGTGGTCGCAGCGCAGGTACTCGGCATACTCCATGACGGGCAATGCGCAGGTAATGCCTTGATTACCCGAGCCGCACACAATGGCGACCGGCAGCGCGCAACCGTTCATGCGGGCGTCGGATCCGGCGGCCGCACGGGCGCGGGCACGGCAGGCGACGTCATCGGCACGAGCACCCAGCAGCGTGCGGCCCACCTCGGCGCCCCAAGCGTGCGCGAGGCCCTCGGCACTGATCGCGCCATTCAGCTCAATCTGACGCTCAACGGCAGCGCGGGCGTCCTCAATGTCGCCGTCCTCAATAAAGTCGATGATGGACTCAATCGACATGGGCGTGTCGGCCTTATCCGCCGCCCGCTCGGCAACCACGCGCTCGGCGCAGGCGGCACACTCCCCCGCCGACTTGCCGCATACCGGAATACCGTCGAGCGTATGGCACGTGACATTGGTGTGGTGATCGGTAATCTCGACGACCGCGGTATGGCCCCCGGCCGTGGCAGTCACCTTGATGTAGAGGTTGGGCACACCCTCGACAAGCGACACATCGCAGTAGCCGGCGTCGGCGAGAAGCTCGGCCACACGCGCACGGTCTTCATCGTTAACGCTCTCGAGCACCTCGAGAGCGCTCTTAGCGTCGCCACCCACGGCACCCAGCACGGCTGCCGCCTCAATACCGTGCATACCACCCGAGTTGGGCACGGTCACGCTCTTAACGTTCTTGATGATGTTGCCCGAGCAGGCAACGTCCATATGATCGGGCTCGCAACCGAGCGTCTGGCTCGCCAGTGCCGCTGCATAGGCAACGGCAATGGGCTCGGTGCAGCCGAGCGCACAGACAAGCTCGCGGTTCAAAACATCGCAAAACGCGGCATCACGAAGGGAATCGGTAGGCATAGGTATCTCCTACTTGTATAACGGACTGGGTCTCGAAAATAATTAGCTCTTTTATTTGATAACAATGCATCAAAAACCGCAACCATGGTTCCGGCGGACGGCGCTCAAGCACAAATTGGCGGCATTATTCATGAGAAGCCGATCTTGTAGCATGCTAAAGCGTTTGACCAAAAAACGCCCGAGCGTTTACGCAAGAGTCGCGTTATCATGCAGTCGAACGCGGTAAACACCTTTAGCACTTGCGCCGCACAGACCAGAGAGGAACCATCCATGAAGATCGGTATCGGTAACGACCACGCCGCCGTCGAGCTCAAGAACATCATCTCCGAGCACCTGAAGGAGCGCGGCTACGAGGTCGTGAACTTTGGCACCGACACCTCCGAGAGCTTTGACTACCCCATCGCCGGCTACAAAGTGGGTAAGGCCGTTGCCAACGGCGACGTCGACCTAGGCATCCTGATCTGCGGCACCGGCGTCGGTATCAGCCTGGCTGCCAACAAGGTAGAGGGCGTGCGCGCCGTCGTGTGCTCCGAGCCCTTCAGTGCCAAGCTCTCCCGCATGCACAACAACACCAACGTGCTCGCCTTTGGCGCCCGCGTCGTGGGCTCCGAGCTCGCCAAGATGATTGTCGACGAGTGGCTCGACGCCGAGTTTGAGGGCGGCCGCCACGAGCGTCGCGTCAATCTCCTCAACGAGATCGACCACACGCGCGGCCTCAAGGTCGTCGACGAGGCCTAAACCACTCAGTCCCACAAGCTAACAGCAGGGGCCCGCTCGGAACACATGCCCGAGCGGGCCCCTTCATAGATTCTGGAATAAAAGGGCGCCGCGGATGGAGTTCCGCGGCGCCCAAGCCACACGCTAACAGCTTTAAGGAGTCAAAGCTGGTTTAGCCAAAGAAGCGCTTGATCTCGATCTCGGCGTTCTCCAGGCAGTCGGAGCCGTGAATCACGTTGGCGTTGACATCGACAGCGAAATCGCCGCGAATGGTGCCGGGAGCAGCGTCAAGCGGGTTGGTAGCGCCCATGAGAGTGCGCATCTTGGAGACAGCGGAGAGACCGGAAACGACCATCTTGACGACCGGACCGCTCGTCATAAAGTCACAGAGACCGCCAAAGAAGGGCTTGTCGGCCAGATGGGCGTAGTGCTCCTCGACGGTAGCGCGCTCGAGCGTGGTCATCTCCATGCGCTCGATGACAAGGCCGCTGCGCTCAATGCGAGCAACGATCTCGCCGATCTTACGGTCGCGCACGGCGTCGGGCTTAATCATGATGAAGGTCTTCTCGATAGCCATAAGGTAGCCTTTCAAGTAGGTTCGCGCGTGCCCAAGTCCCATTCCGGCACCCGCCTGGACTGCATCGTAACAGAGTTTTAGCTGCATTTAAACAAAAAGCTGTTTATTGAAACGCTGCAATTTATTAAAGCGCTCCATATGTGTCACTTCTGTTTCGAAGCCCGATTAGAGTACCATCCGACCGCCCATCAACCGCATCGAACAGAGCAGACGGTCGGTTGCCACCCGCGAACGTATCCCCTTCACAACCTGCCCAAAGGTCCTACAGAAGTTCTCGACAAGCCCCTCCCCCATAGCAACAAAATACGGGCGCCCGCAACAGAAGGCGCCCGTAAAAGCAAAACGATTTATCGATAAAAGGGCAATACGGCTTCAGCCAAACCCCTACTTTGCCCCGTATCCCATCTCGACTACCTTGGTCAGCGATCCAAACGCGCCCTCGTCGGCCACGAGCTGTGACTCGGCACGCTGCAGCTGCGCGGCAACGGCGGCAGGAGCGGTGCCGCCCTCGGTCGTGCGCGCGGCGACAATCGACGGGATGTCGAGCGCCTCGGTAATGTCGCGCTCAAAGAGCGGGCTTGCCTCCTGGAACACCTCAAACGGCAGGTCCTCAAGATTACAGCCGCGCTTCTCGCACATCAGGACCAGATGCCCCACCACGGCATGTGCCTCGCGGAACGGCAGGCCACGCTTGGCCAGGTAATCGGCAACATCGGTGGCGGCAAGGTGTCCCACGCCGCACTCGCGCGCCATGGCATCCTCGTTGACGGTCCAAGTCGAAATCATTCCGGCCATAACGGACAGGCACTGCATGAGCGTATGGGCGGTATCGAGCGCGCCCTCCTTGTCCTCCTGCAAGTCCTTGTTATAGGCGAGCGGCAAGCCCTTCATGGTCACGAGCAACTGCACCAGGTTGCCGTACACGCGACCGCTCTTGCCGCGGATAAGCTCGGCAAAGTCGGGGTTCTTCTTCTGCGGCATGATAGACGAGCCGGTGGAGTAAGAGTCTGAAAGCGTGATAAAGCCAAATTCGGAGCTCGACCACAGCACGATCTCCTCGGAAAGACGCGACAGGTGCATGGCCATGACGGAGCCGGCGTAATGCAGGTCGAGCAGGAAATCACGGTCGGAAACCGCATCGAGCGAGTTAGGGATAACGCCCGCAAAGCCAAGTTCGGCAGCCGTCATCTGGCGATCGAGCGGATAGCTCGTACCGGCAAGCGCGGCAGCACCTAGTGGACAGTTGTCGGCGGCATCAAAGGCGGCCTTCAGGCGCGTAAAGTCACGCGCGAACATCCAGGAATATGCCAGCAGATGATGCGACAGCAGCACGGGCTGAGCGTGCTGCATGTGCGTGTAGCCCGGCAGAATCACCTTGTCGTACTTCTTGGCCGCATCCACCAGCACATGACGCAGCTCAAGATTAGCCTCCATGAGCTCCTTGGCCAGCGCCTTGACGCCCAGGCGCGTATCGGTCGCCACCTGGTCGTTACGCGAACGCCCGGTATGCAGGCGCTTACCAGCCTCGCCGATGCGGCGCGTCAGCTCGCTTTCGATGGACATGTGAATGTCCTCGTCGTTGATGTCGAAGGTGAAGTTGCCGGCATCGATATCCTGTTCGATTCCGGTCAGACCCTCGGCAATCGCCTGCTCGTCCTCGGCGTTGATAATGCCCTGGGCCGCCAGCATCTTGGCATGTGCCTTAGAGCCGGCGATATCCTGCTTATAGAGATGTTTGTCGACCGGCAACGACGCGCCAAACTCCTGCGTGACCTCGGCCACGCCCGCCTCAAAACGACCGCCCCAAAGAGCCATGGAACCGTCCCCTTTCATCGAATACCAAAACAAGCGCCCAAAGCAGTGCGCCATGTCGCTAAAGCAATTTTTCAACCGCTAGTTTTACACACTCCCTGCCGTGCGCGGGGCCATGTAGCTAATTTGCAAAGAAGTGACGCACCATGCACTTGGCGCCCAACGTCTCCCTCCGGATGTTGCCCTGCGAACCATCGATCCAGGCCTTCAGGCTCATAGGGACGTCCACGACCTTTGCAGCATCGATCTCGGGCGCGAGGGCAAGTAAAGCATGCGCAATAGCATTGAACATAATGGATACTCCTTATATATAGGCGCAGAGCCGTCAAATTGATAGAAGGAGCCCCGCCGGACAACCCCGGCGGGGCTCGGACTCAGCCGCAGTCGCGGCATCATATATGCGGGCGGAACGTAGGGGCCACCGATGTTAAGAAGTGTCAGCAAGCATAACGAAAGGTAGGGACCCCGTGCGCCCGTTATGTATCACGCGGATGGGCCGCGCGGATACCAAGGAAAGGAAGGCTTAAGCCTGGGCGGCGGCGGAGCTGGGGCCCTGGACCTTAGCCCACGTCTTGAGCGACAGCGTATCGATCTCGATAAAGCCGGCGCTGGCCTTCTCGTCAAACGTGGTGTCGCGGTCGTAGGTGGCCAGACCGTAGTCGTAGAGGCTGAAGGGGCTCTTGCGGCCAACGACATGGCAGTTGCCCTTAAAGAACTTCAGGCGGACGGTGCCGGTCACGAACTTCTGGGTGTCGGCCATAAAAGCGTCGAGCGCGTTTTTGAGCGGGCTGTACCACTGGCCGTTGTACACGGCGGTGGCCCAATCCTGCTCGAGCTTAATCTTGGTCTTGAGCAGGTCGCCCTCAACGCAGATGTCCTCAAGCGCCTTGTGGGCGGTGATGAGCGTCAGGGCACCGGGAACCTCATAGCACTCGCGGCTTTTGAGTCCCACCAGACGATCCTCGACCAGGTCGAGACGGCCAAAGCCGTTGTCGCCCGAAATCTTGTTGAGCGCGATGACGATCTCGGAGAGCTTCATCCTCTTGCCGTCGACGGCGACGGGCTTGCCGGCCTCAAACTCAATCTCGGTGTAGGTCGGGGTGTCGGGCGTGTCCTCGGGATTCTTGGTCATAACCCAGGCGTCGTCGAGCGGCTCGTTCCAGGGATCCTCCAGGTGGCCGCACTCAATGGCACGACCCCACAGGTTGTCGTCGATGGAATAGGGGTTGTCGTTGGCACCCTCGGGAACCGGCACGTTGTGGGCATGGGCATAGGCGACCTCATCGGGACGGCACTTCAGATCCCACTCGCGAACCGGGGCGATAACCTTAAGCTCGGGGTCGAGGGCCTTGACGGCAGCCTCGAAGCGGACCTGGTCGTTACCCTTACCGGTGCAGCCGTGGGCAACGTAAGTCGCGCCAAACTCGTGAGCGACCTCGACAAGCTTCTTGGCGAGCAGCGGGCGAGACAGGGCGGAGAGCAGCGGGTACTTGTTCTCGTACATAGAGTTGGCGGCGATGGCCTTAGTCAGGAACTCGTCGGAGAACTCGTCGCGCAGGTCGAGCACCTGGCAATCAAGAACGCCCAGGTCGAGCGCCTTCTGTTTCTTGGCATCCAGGCCGGTCTCCTCCTGGCCCACGTTGCCGCAGACGCAAACGACATCGAGATTCTTCTCGTCCTGGAGCCACTTGACACATACGGATGTATCAAGACCACCGGAATATGCGAGAACGACTTTTTCCTTGCTCATGGCTGTTTCCTTTCGCCCTTGGTAGCTAGTTAGAACAACGGTCAGTTGCAAGTCATTTCAAGGTCGAATACCGTGCAATATTAGGTTATTCAGCAGAATGCATCACAGGCATGCCCTAGAAACATGCGGCTATGTCGTGCTTAAACCCAACGACCTCAAAATGACTCTGTTGAGGCATTGCGCCCCATGCGGACAGAGACGATTGTTATCGTCGTCGGGAAATTGCGCGCTGGCGTCGGATGGCATTGTCTGCAGTGGTGATGATCTTTACGAACTGCATCTGCCTCTCCTTTCACGTATCGCCGAGCGCAATTCAAATATCGCAAACGGTACCTTATGTTCGGTAAGCGGTTGTTTTTCCGCCTCCGTTTTCGATGGTCGCTATATTACGCTAAAGTGCCCGCGGCGCAAGCGACAAATTCAAATTTCTGAAAAGTTTTTTCATTAGTTTGTGAATTGCAGTGCAAATACGCACCATTCCTGCGAAAATACGCTCGACTACTAGTTGATGGTTATAACGTCTGAAACAATCTCGAAACGAAAGGCGCATTTTTATGCAAACTTACGAATCGGACGCCAACATCGGCAACATTAAGATTCTCGCCGTCGATATGGACAAGACGCTGCTGACCGACGAGCGCGTGCTGCCCCAGGGTCTCGACGAGCGTCTGGACAAGCTCGCCGACGCAGGCATCGTATTCTGCCCCGCCAGCGGACGTCCCGCCCCCAAGCTCGAGGAAATGTTCGAGGGCATTAAGAACCGCCTCGCTTTTTGTCCCGATAACGGAGCGTGCGTGATCTATCGCGGTAGCTATATCTATAAGAGCAATATTGACGTGGAGCTGTATCAGCAGGTCTTGAGCCGTGCCTCGGAGGATCCTCGCGCTGTCCCCGTCCTGTGCTGCTTCGACGAGTTCTACGTACTTGCCCGCGACCATCAATACCACGACGAGATCAGCGTCTACTACAACACAATCAACTACGTCGACAGCTTTGAGGGCATTGATCTCGAGTCCAACAAGATTTCGATCTTCTTCCCCGGCTACGACGCCGAGCCCGCTTTCCGCGAGGCCTATAGCCCCGAGTTCTCGGACAAGCTCTACGTCACCAACGCCGGGCGCGAGTGGATCGACTTTATGAACCTGGGTGTCGACAAGGGCGCCGGCGTCGCGCACCTGTGCGAGCACCTGGGCATCGATATTGCCGATGCTGCCGCCGTGGGCGACACCTACAACGACATCCCCATGCTGGAGCGCGTCGGTCACAGCTTTATCGTGGACAATGCCGAGGAGCACATGAACGCACATGCCAAGTGGCGCATTCCGAGCAACAACGACGGGGGCGTACTGACGCTCATCGACGCCATCTTGGCGGCTCGTTAACGTTGCTCGTCGGACCTGACCGGGCGAGCGGGTAAGTTTTTCGTTCGGTCAGGTCCTGGGCTCGCTCGGAAAGCACATTAAGTGCTTTCCGGCTCGTGCGGAATCTACGAAAAACTTACCCGCTCGCCCGGCCAGGTCCTGCGGTGACTTGCTTGCCGCCTGGATGGCGTCTTGGCGCCTAGATACTTGGCTGATTTTTTGGAATGAAGGGGGCTCCTTGTTGGCAAGGAGCCCCCTTCTGCTCTTGGTCACTTTGGGGTTGATGGAGGGTCTTTATTTGGCGTCGGCCCAGGTTATGCCGGTGCTGGCTTCGGCGATTAGGGGGACGCGGAGGTCTACTACGTGCTCCATGACGTCGCGGACCATGGTGGTTAGGCGCTCGACTTCGTCGATGGGGCACTCAAAGTCCAGTTCGTCGTGCACTTGCAGGATCATGTGGGCGGCAAAGCCCTCTTCTTCCAGGCGGCGGCTTACGTGGGCCATCGCGATCTTGATGATGTCGGCCGCGGTGCCCTGCATGGGATGGTTCATGGCCGTGCGCTCGCCAAAGCCGCGAAGTTGCGGATTTTTGGCCTTGAGCTCGGGAATATGGCGTCTGCGGCCATACATGGTCTCGGCGTAGCCCGTCTGCTTGGCGCGCGCCACCACGTTGTCGAGGAACGTGCGCACGCCCGGGTAGGCCTCGTAGTAGCGGTCGATCATGTCGCGCGCCTCGGCCATCGAGATGTGCAGCGACTGCGACAGGCCGTACGCCTGCTGACCGTACACGATGCCAAAGTTCACGGCCTTGGCGCGGCTGCGCAGGTCGAGCGTTACCTCGGACACGGGAACGCCAAACACGCGTGCGGCCGTCTCGGCATGGAAGTCCTCACCCTCGTTAAAGGCACGTACCAGATGTTCATCACCCGAAAGATGCGCGAGTAGGCGCAACTCGATCTGCGAGTAGTCCACCGCCAAAAAGACGCTGCCCTCGCCCGCCGAAAACGCCGTCTTGACGGTACGACCAAGCTCAGAGCGCGTCGGGATGTTCTGTAGGTTCGGGTCGCTCGAGGACAGGCGGCCCGTCGCCGTGATGGTCTGGTTGTAGGTGGTGTGCACGCGGCCATCGCCACGACGCAGCGGGCCCAGCGTATCCAGGTAAGTGGACTTGATCTTGGACTTCTCACGCCAATCCAAGATCAGACGCACGATCTCGTGGTCACGGGCAAGGTCGCTCAGCACCTTGGCGTTGGTCGAATAGTAGCCGCGCTTGGTCTTCTTGAGGCCCTTGGTCGGAAGCCCCATAACGTCAAACAGCACATGCGAGAGCTGCATGGGGCTGCCGATGTTAAAGGTCTCGTCACCCGCCAGGTCTCGAATGTTTCGCTCGACCTCGGCAATCTGGGTAGCAAGCCCCTCGGACAGACTATGCAGACGGTCGGGGTCCACGAGCATGCCCGCGCGCTCCATCTTGGCAAGCACCGGCACGAGTGGCATCTCGATGCCATCGAACACGTTGACGGCGTTCTCGCGGGCCATGCGGTCGCGCAACGGTGCGACCAGCGCCAGCGCCAGAGCCGCAGTACGGGCGGCAGGCGCAGGAGCGTCCTCGCCGGCACCCTCTGCACCGCGCGCCGCAGGCAGCGCCATCTGCAGATAAGTATCGGCCAGATACGCCTCGTCAAACTCGGAGCGGTCGGAATCCAACAGGTAGGCGGCGACCACGGTGTCGAAGATGCGCGTGGAGTCGACTGCCAGCGGATCCATGAGCTCGGGCTCCGAAGAATCGATGGGCGAAAGCTCATGCAGCAGCGCTTTCATATCCGGGCTCGCCATGCGGCCCTCCATAAACAGGCGCGCAAGCACGCCGGCAATCACGCCGTGGGCGAAGTTGAAACCATCGACCACAGCAGTGGTACCTCCGTCGCCCTCCTCAAGCGCAAGCAGCCCCTTGGACGTCGTCAGCCACAGCGTGCGTGTCAAGCCAAAAAGCGCGCCCTCCTCCTTGTCATCGTCCACCACGGCGGCAATCCACTCGCCTGCCTCGATCGCACGCGAAACCTCGGACGCAACGGCAGCAAGTGCCCCAGCATCGCCGGCGGCAGCGCGCATAATGGCGGGAATCTCAAACGTGCTGGCAGAGGCCGCAGCCCCACCCTTGCCACCAATCAGTGACAAGAAACGGTTCTGCATGGCCGTAATGCCGAGTACGCCCAGCGCCGCGGACACTTCGTCGGCAGAAAACGCCGGGAAGGACGTTTCGTCAAAGTCGAGCTCGACAGGTGCATCGGTGCGAATGGTTGCGACCTTGCGGCTCAGCAGGGCATCGTCGATGTGTGCACGCAGGTTCTCGCCCATCTTGCCCTTGACCTCGTCGGCGTGTGCGATAACCTCGTCCAGGCTACCGTACTGCGCAATGAGCGCGCTCGCCTTTTTGGGGCCGATGCCCGGCACGCCGGGGATGTTATCGGACGTGTCGCCCTTCAGACCGTAAAAATCGGGCACGAGCGCCGGCGTAATGCCGTGATACAGGTCATCCACGCTCTCGGGCGTCATAATCGCCACGTCGGACAGGCCTTTGCGAGTCGATACCACGTTGACGTGCTCGGTCACGAGTTGATACATGTCGCGGTCGCCGGTCACCAGCAGCATGTCGCAGCCGGCCTCCTCGCCCAGGCGCGCCATGGTTCCCAGGATATCGTCGCCTTCCCAGCCCTCGGACTGCAGAATCGGCACGTTGAGCGCGGTGAGCAGCTCCTTAATCATCGGAAACTGCGCGTGCAGATCGGGGTCCATGGGCGGGCGCTGCGCCTTATACTGCGGCAGCATCTCCATGCGCACGCGCGGCTTGCCCTTGTCAAACGCCACGACCACACCGTCGGGGTTAAAGGCATCAATCATCTTGAGGAACATATTCAGAAAGCCAAAGATCGCGTTGGTGGGGCGACCGTCCGGCGCGTTCATGGTCGGCGGCACGGCGTGGAAGGCGCGGTGCATGAGCGAGTTGCCGTCGATAACGGCAAAGGTGCGGCGCTTGTCAGACATATTGAATACCTCGCTTTGGGCTGGGCACGGTTTGCTCACACCAGTTTACACGCTCCCCGCCCTGCGGCCACCACACATCAAGCTCCCCCGCCACCGTGAGCCCGCGCGTGATACGATGGCTCACGGTACATCAACCAGCACGATCGATCCGAAAGGAGCCTGCGTCATGGAGCGTCCCTGCGCATGGAAAAAGTACACGCCACAGCAAATCGAGGAGCTCGAGAAGCTTTGCCGCGGCTATAAGCAGTTTTTGAGCGAGAACAAGACCGAGCGCCTGTGCGTCAAAACCGGCATCAAGATGGCCGAGGAGGCGGGCTACGTCGACCTGGAGACCGTGATCGCCGAGGGCCGCGAGCTCAAGGCAGGCGACAAGGTGTACGCCGCCAACCACGGCAAGGACCTTATGCTCGTCAACCTGGGCACTGCCCCGCTCGAGCAGGGCTTTAACATCCTGGGCGCCCACGTGGACTCGCCGCGCCTGGACCTCAAACAAAACCCCACCTTCGAGGCCGGCGACATGGCCTACCTCGACACGCACTACTACGGCGGCGTCAAGAGCTACCACTGGGTGGCCTCCCCGCTTGCACTCGTGGGCGTCATCTGCAAAAAGGACGGCACCACCGTCGACATCAACATCGGCGACAAGGCAGACGATCCGGTCTTTACCATCTCCGACCTGCTGATTCACCTCTCGAGCGAGCAGATGTCCAAGCCCGCCAAGGACGCCGTCGACGCCGAGATCCTCGACGTGATCGTGGGCGGCCGCCCCGTCAAGTTCGATGAGGACGACAAGGACGCCCCCAAGGAGCCCGTCAAGCAGATGTTCCTGGACATCCTCAAGGAGCAGTATGACGTCGAGGAGGAGGACTTCCTCTCCGCCGAGATCGAGGTCGTGCCCGCCGGCCCCGCCCGTGACATGGGCCTCGACCGCTCCATGATTCTGGGCTATGGCCACGACGACCGCGTCTGCGCTTACCCCTCCATGCTTGCCCAGATCGACGTCGCCAACGTGGAGCGCACGAGCATCACGCTCATCGTCGACAAGGAGGAGATCGGCTCCGTGGGTGCCACCGGTATGACGAGCCGCTTCTTCGAGAACACCGTCGCCGAGATCATGACGCTCGCCGGTGAGGACACCCCGCTGGCCCTTCGCCGCGCGCTCGCCCGCAGCCGCATGCTCTCCTCTGACGTGTCCGCCGGCTTCGACCCGGGCTATGCCGGCAAGTTCGAGACCAAGAACGCAGCCTTCATGGGTCGCGGCCTGTGCTTCAACAAGTACACGGGCAGCCGCGGCAAGGGCGGCTCCAACGACGCCGATGCCGAGTACGTGGCCCTCGTCCGCGACATCATGGACGAGGCGGGCGTGGACTTCCAGACCTGCGAGCTCGGCCGCGTCAATGCGGGCGGCGGCGGCACCATCGCCTACATCATGGCCAAGTACGGCATGAACGTCATCGACTCCGGCGTTGCCGTCCTGTCCATGCACGCCCTGTGGGAGGTCGCTAACAAGGCCGATATCTACGAGGCCTACCGCGGCTACAAGGCCTTCCTCGAGCGCGCCTAACCAAACCCTTGTAACTTGCGGTGAAATACGGATTCATCAGGCCTTCCAACGGGGAAAGCGGTCTGTATTTCACCGCAACTTTTTTAGCGGGAGGAGGATTCCGTGCTACAGGTCGTCATTTCGCCCGCCAAACAGATGCGGACAGCTCAAGATGCCTTTGACGTTTTGGGCATACCGCCTTTTGCACATCAGACGGCCCGGCTCCATCAGGCACTGCTGGGCATCGAACGCGAGGATGGCGCAGCAGGTCTTCAGGCCCTTTGGAACGTGAGCGACAGGCTGCTTACAACGTGCCTGGATACGCTTCACGAATTTATGCCCGCCCTGAGCGATGCCGACCTCGCCGATCCCGATATCGCGCGCCGAATCTCCCCCGCCGTCATGTCCTACCACGGCATCCAATACCAAAGCATGGCGCCCGAGGTCATGGATGCTGCACAGCTCGACTGGCTGCAAAACCATCTCTGGATCCTCTCCGGATTGTACGGATGTGTGCGGCCTTTCCATGGCGTTGAGCCCTATCGGCTCGAAATGGGAGCCAAGCTCGCCGTCAACAACGCCCGTGACCTCTATGCGTTTTGGGGCGACAAACTTGCATGCGCCATTGCGCCGACCGGCTCCAACACCACGGTCGTCAACCTTGCCAGCGCGGAGTACGCCAAGGCCGTTCTACCCCATCTCGCAGGCGACGCCACAACCGTCACTTGTCTCTTTGGCGAAGGTGTCCGCAACGGCAAGCCCATCCAGCGCTCGACCGCCAGCAAAAAGGCGCGCGGCTCCATGGTGCGCTGGATGGCAGAAAACAAGCTCGAGGACGCCGCCGGTCTTACCGAGTTCAACATCGGCTATCGCCACGCCCCCGAGATCTCATACCCAAGCACCCTCGTGTTCATCAACGAACAGATGCTCTAGACCCGCCACCCAAAACTGACCCGCTCAGCCTTCTCTATATAACTTGCGGTGGAATAGTTCCTATTTGAGCCTTTTATCGCACAATCAGGAACTATTCCACCGCAACTTTTATGAATTGGCTGGCTAGGCTCGACACCTATTCTGCTAGACCGTCGGCCTTTGCAATCCCGTTTGTCGAACCGTCCTGATAGATAATCTTGACGTGCTCAACCTCGGAAACCGCAACACCCGTCGGAGGCTCCAGACGCCATTCCGTCAGGGCGATATCCATGGTCGTGGGCACATCTCCTTGATCTTTGAGCTTCACCGTCAGCGTTTTGAGCGCCGCGTCAAACGTCACGCGTTCGATTTCTTCGCCCGGAATGGACCCACCACTCAGCTGCAACTGCACAAACTCATCGCGCGGGTACCAATAATCGCCCGGAATGGCGAGCGTATTGGCATTACCGCCAGTACTCCTCACCGTCATAATCGGTAGGCTATCATCAGCCTCGAACTCCCATGCAGCGCCGCCGCGACCACCAAACGTCCAGATACAACAGGCAATCACCATCACGACAAGGATCGCAAAACCAATCGCGACAAGGCCATGGTGCGCACGGCCCTCCTCGGCCGATACGTCCCATTGCATCTCTCGATATAGATGCTTGTCTTCCATGTTCGCCTCCCCACGGGCATGCTCATCGCGTCAATCGTACCCATTCGAGCTATACTTGAGCCCACCACATAAACGGGGAGCTTGCAGGACAAGACGGCAGGCTGAGACTGGGCGCGCCCGCCCTGACCCGCAAACCTGATATGGGTAATGCCAACGAAGGGAGCCGTGCCAATGAGCGCACAGACCGAGCCCAAGCTCGTCACGCAAATCGACTTCGCCCGTGCCGGGCAGATTACGCCGCAGATGATGGAGGTTGCCGAGCGCGAGCATCGCGACCCCGAGTACATCCGCGAGCGCGTGGCCGACGGCCGCATCGCCATCCCCGCCAACATCGTGCATATCAAAAAGGGCATGCGCGCCTTTGGTGTCGGCGAGGGCCTGTCCACCAAGGTCAACGTCAACCTGGGCATCTCGGGCGATAAGGCCGATGCCGCCGAGGAGTGGAAGAAGGTCAAGATCGCCGAGGACTTTGGCGCCGACGCCATCATGGACCTCTCAAACTCGGGCAAGACGCGCCAGTTCCGCCAGCAGCTCATCGACGAGACGCCGCTCATGGTGGGCACCGTCCCCATGTACGACGCCATCGGCTACATGGAAAAGCCGCTGGTCAAGCTCACCAAGGATGACCTGTTCGAGGTCGTGCGCGCGCACGCCGAGGACGGCGTGGACTTTATGACCATCCACTGCGGCATCAACAAGTCGGTCACCAAGACCTTTAAGGAGACCGGCCGTCTCATGAACATCGTCAGCCGCGGCGGCTCGCTGCTGTTTGGCTGGATGGAGGTCACCGGCAACGAAAACCCCTTCTACGAGTACTTTGACGAGCTGCTCGAGATTTGCCACGAGTACGACGTGACGATTTCGCTCGGCGACTCCTGCCGCCCGGGCTGCCTCTACGACTCCAACGATGCCACCGAGACCGCTGAGATGATCGAGCTGGGCAAGCTGTGCAAGCGCGCTTGGGCCGCCGGCGTCCAGGTCATGGTCGAGGGCCCGGGTCACATGGCGCTCGACGAGATCGCCGCCAACATGAAGCTGCAGAAGCGCCTGTGCCATAATGCGCCGTTCTATGTGCTGGGGCCGCTGGTGACCGATATCGGCGTGGGCTACGACCACATCACCGCCGCCATCGGTGGCGCCATCTCGGCGAGCTCCGGCGCCGACTTCCTGTGCTACGTGACACCCGCTGAGCACCTGTGCCTGCCCAACGCCCAGGACGTGCTCGATGGCCTCATGGCCACCAAGATCGCCGCACACGCCGCCGATATCGCCAAGAAGGTGCCGCACGCCCGCGATCTGGACGACAAGATGGGCCAGGCACGCCGCAAGCTCGACTGGGACGCCATGTGGAAGTGCGCCCTCGATCCCGTCACCGGCAAGAAGCGCTACGAGGAGTCCCCTGCCGCCACCGAGGGCACCTGTACCATGTGCGGCAAGATGTGCGCCGTCCGCACCGTCAACAAGGTGTTCGAGGGCACGACGATCGACCTCGGCATGGAGGACTAGGCTCTTCGCCGCGATCGCTTTAGTAGCGAGTTGACGCCCGTCAATTGTTGACGTGTGAACATTTGCTTACATTTGCGTAAAGATTGCATCGCCCGCCCGGGTTCGACATAGAGTCGGCCCGGGCATCTTTATAATGCTGGCTTAAAGACCCATTTGAATCCGACCGAACAAGGGAGCGAACATGGATCGCAGTAAGGTACCCGCCGTCCTGTCCATCGCAGGATCAGATTCCAGCGGTGGTGCCGGCATTCAGGCCGACATCAAGACCATCACGGCGCACCGCCTGTATGCCGAGACGGCCATCACCGCTATCACCGCACAGAACACCCTGGGCGTCACCGCCGTACAGAACATCTCCCCGGATATTGTCGCCGCGCAAATCGATGCCGTTTTTGACGATATCCGCCCAAGCGCCGTCAAGATTGGCATGGTTTCCTCTGCAGAGATTATCGAGGTCATCGCTGACCGCCTGAGCGCCCGGGACGCAACGAACGTGGTCGTCGACCCCGTCATGGTCGCCACCTCGGGCGCACGCCTGATTGCCGAGGATGCTTCCGAGGCACTCACCCGCCGCCTGTTCCCGTTGGCGACGGTCATCACACCCAATATTCCCGAGGCCATGGCACTTCTCGACTACGAGGTCGATTCCGAGCGCACGCAACAGAATGCCGCCATGCTCCTCACTCGCCGCTTTGGTTGCGCGGCCCTGGTCAAGGGCGGACATCTGGTGAATGAGGCCAACGACGTGCTGGCCGAGCCCGCACCGCTCGATGACGAGGGCAACCACCTGGGCGATCCGCTCACCACGTGGTTCCGCCACAAGCGCATCGAGACCGGCAACACGCATGGTACCGGCTGCACGCTTTCGTCCGCCATCGCCTGTGCGCTGGCCCAGGGTATGGATCTTGCCGATGCCGTCAACGCCGGCAAGACCTACCTAACGGGCGCCCTCGCCGCCGGCCTTGACATGGGCAAAGGCTCCGGCCCTGTCAACCACATGTGGCAGTATTAAGATTCGCAGCCCAAAACCGCCGCAAAGGGGACAGGCACCTTTGCGGCGGCTCCCACAAACATCTCGATCTGTAACAGTTAGAGCCCATTTTTCAGCCCACCTGTTATAGATCGAGACATTCAAATTCCACCGAGAAGATAGTCTTGATCTGTAACAGTAACTCGGCTAAATCGACCCTAGATGTTACAGATCGAGACAAACCAACGAAACAAGCCACCACAAGGGTACCTTTGTGGTGGCTTGGGGCCGTGCTACTCACCGAGCATCTCTTTGAGCTTGGCTGCCACGGCGTGACCCAGGCTCTCGTGGCTTTCGGGCATCATATGCAGATAGTCGATATCGCCCGGCTCGGCAAACTCGGCGGCATTCAAAAAGTCGCAGCCAAACTGCTCGGCCACGTGCGCATAGTACTCGCCAAAATGCTCAGATGCCTCAACGGAATGCTCGTCAAAGTCGGTCATATACACATCGGCGATCTGCGGCTTGATCTTGATAGGAGCCATCAGCAGGATGCGCGGGCAGGGTGCGGCATTGGTCCAGGGAAATGCACGCACCGCGCGAATCAGCGCCATGGTGCCACGGGCAATATCGGAGGCCGTCACACCAAAGACCGTCTTGCAATCGTTAGTTCCCAGCATAATAACGATCGCATCCAGCGGCTTATGAGCCTCGAGCAGCATCGGCAGCGCGCGGATGCCGTTAAGATTGGTGTCCAGATGGCACATGTCGTCGCGTACCGTCGTGCGACCGTTGAGGCCTTCTTCAATTACATGCCAGCCCTCGCCTAAGTCACGTTGGGCCACGCCGCACCAGCGCACATCCTGCGCATAGCGCACCGCGGTGCCATCGCGCATACCAGCCGGATCATAGCCATAGGTGTTGCTGTCACCAAAGCACAGAACGTTTTTCATCGTAAGCTCCCCACTCAATAAAAAGCCGACGGGAGCAGCCCCCGTCGGCTCGGTATATCGCATCACACGCACCGATTACAGGTACTTGCGCCAATCGTCATCGTCCTCATCGTCCTCGGCGGCAGCCTGGGCCTGCTCGGCGGCGCGAGCAGCCGCAGCGCGTGCGGCAACCTGGGCATAGGACTCCTCGTTGCGCTCGGGGAAGTTTGCCAGCACGTGCTCGAACTTGGCAAAATCCTCATCCCAGCGCGTAGAAGGCACGGCAAAGAACACCTGCTTGACCTTAAAGTCGCCCGATGCGAGCTCCTCGCGGAAGAGCTTTGCCACGGCCTCGGCGTCAAAGCCGTTGTTGTCGCAGCCCCAAGCACCCAGCACGAGCTTCTCGCGACCCAGCTCATCGCAGATGGCAAGGACAAAGCGGATACGGTCGCGCAGGGCATCCAACAGGGCGTCGTCGCTCACGCGGTACTCCTGGCGGGCACGCTTGACGTTGGGTGCGGCGGCCACGATCACGTCGGCATACGCATGCACGTGGTTGCGGTCGAAGCGCACAGCGGGCACCACCAGCGCACGATTGCGGTACAGCTCGCAGTTGATGTTGCGGCGACGGTTCTCGCCGTACCACTTGCGCTGCTTGTCGAGCACGTTGTACAGATACGAATCGGCGCAGAGCGTCGCCTCCTGGCCCAGGTAGCCCTGGATGTAGCCACCACCCGGATTGGTGAACGAGGCAAAAGCGAGCACGGCCATGTCGCAGAACTGCGCATAGCCGCGGCCGTTATCGAGGATTGCCTGCGTGGCGGAGGCATCAAGCACGGTGACCTCGGGCAGGACCGGAGCAGCCTCCTCCGCGGGCGCGGACTCAGCCTCGTCGGCCAACTCGGTGGACTCGGGCGCGGACTCAGCCTCGTCGGCCAACTCGGTGGACTCGGGTGCCGCCTCGGGCTCGGCCGCAGTCTCCACCTCGGCAGTCTCAACCTCGGCAGCATCGGCCTCCACAACCTCGGCAGCCTGCTCCTCAGCAGCCGCTGCCTTCTGGGCCTTGGCCTTCATCGCCGCGACAAAACCGGCAGGCATACCATCGAACTCTCGCACGCCGGCAAGCGAACGCTCGATATCCTTGGCGCAGGCCTCGGACACAGCCGCCACATGGCGCTCGGCGGCCTTGGCACGCGCCTCGCGCTTGGGATTGGGCTGACCCGCTCGGTTAGACCTGCGGTTACGGTTCCTGTTGTCGACATCTGCCATACGTGGCCACCTTTCCTGTCGCTGCCGCTATCGGCTTTTTCCCATCCATGATACCCCGCCGCGCACAAAAAAGACGGCCCCGGAGGACCGCCTTTCGTATCGTTTTACCGCGTCCGGCAGGAAGCGTCGCAATGCCGCGCTTTAATCGCGACGGCCGAGGATGTTCAGAATGCGCAGGAACACATTGATGATGTCCACGAACAGGTTGGACGCCATGAGCACCGCATTGGGCAGCGTGGGCGGCACCGTCGTGGCAACATAGGTGTCGTAGCCAATAAAGCCGGCGAACACCACGATCACGATCAGGTCGGTGATGGTCTGCGAGACGCCCATGAACATCAGCACGATCTCAACCAGAATCGTGGCGAGCAGAATGCCAAAACCGATGCCATATACGCGCTGGAAAAACTTGGGGAACGTCACGCCCAAGGCACCAAAGACAAAGGTGATGGCGGCCGTGGCGATAAAGGCAGTGTTGATGGTGGGCAGGTCGTAGTTGGCAAGGCCAAACGACGCGGTCAGGCCAAAGGTGCTCGCAAAGATTACGTAGCCCACAAGGGACAGGCCCACGGACTGCTTGCTGGCGGCGGCCGACATCATGACCATGCCGACGATGGTCAAAATAAACGAGCCAAAGACCAGCGGCAAGGCGGCGCCGCTCATCATCATGCGCGCAAACGACATGGTGCTCGTAAAGTAGGCGCCGGCACCCATGGCGCAAAAGCCCAAGAAGATCAGGGCAGACATGGCGAGATTGTACGCGCGCGGCGACATCTCCTTGGCACGGCTTGCGCCGGTCTCGACGGGGCCGTTCTGATAGCCCTGGATATCATTCATAGGTTCGTCCTTTCAAAAGCGCCGCGACAGCGCCGTAGGTGACAAGATTCCTGTCATTGTACCCGAATGCCGTACGTCCTTACCTACGGCGCTCGCCCTCGAGCGTACGGTCGAATGCCCACACCCACCAACGCATCAGATGGGCCTGCGAGCCATCTGGTCGTTCACGCGTCTGGTCCTCCAGATACAACTCGGTCGCATGCCCGCCAAAACGCACCTTATAGGTTGCCGTACGAATGCCGTGAACCGTCAGGCCAAACCCAGTGGTCGAGACAATCTCGTCAATCGTAAAGCAACGACCGTCGACCCAGCAGACGGTGACCGGCACGACCTGTCCGCCCGCGAGGATGCGAGCCACGACGTCCACATACTGCTTGTGCACGCGCCGAGTTTTGCCATCTGTCTGTCGATATTCCATACCCCTTATTATCGAACGCATGTTTGCATATTGTAAAGCGAACAGACTGTGGTTTTGGAGTGTCGGAGCAATCGCACGTGTCCGCATGGCGTGTTAGCAAAAAGAATACCCGCGGTCAACAGGACTAATATTCAATTTTAGTGCCAAAAAATCCACTTCTCACGTCAGAACTCCGTTAAGAAACCCACAGGAGGTGATACGATTTATCATGTTTTTGTAACGTGCCTGCAAACTTCGAGAAAGCCCATATATGGACGTAACGTTCTCAACCTTCCTCGGCCAAATTGTGTCGAACCCAGTCCTTGCCGTCACCGTGATCCTCGCGTTGGGCGCCATCTTCGTCAATGGATGGACCGACGCGCCCAACGCCATCGCGACCTGCGTCACTACGCGTTGCATGCCCGCCCGCGCCGCCATTCTCATGAGCGCCGCATTCAACTTCCTCGGCGTGCTCATCATGACGCACTTTAATGCGAGCGTCGCCAACACCATCTCACATATCGTCGACTTTGGCGGAAACAGCACCATGGCGCTCGCCTGTCTGTGCGCGGCGCTGTTCTCCATCGTCGTCTACGGTGCCACAGCGTCGCGTTTTGGCATCCCCACCTCGCAAAGCCACAGCCTTATCGCCGGCCTGACCGGTGCCGCTATCGCCCTCGGCGGCGCGAGCAGCGTCAACGTCCACGAGTGGATGAAGGTCATCTACGGCCTGGCGCTCTCCATCGGCCTGGGCTTTGTCATGGGCTGGGTCCTGTGCAAACTCGTCTCGATTCTTTTCGCCGCCGCCAACAGGCGACGTGCCAATGTCTTCTTTAAATACGCTCAGATCGCGAGCGCTGCGGCCATGAGCTTTATGCACGGCGCGCAGGATGGACAGAAGTTCATCGGCGTGCTCTTT
Source organism: Collinsella sp. (assembly GCA_048375035.1). Lineage (GTDB taxonomy): Bacteria > Actinomycetota > Coriobacteriia > Coriobacteriales > Coriobacteriaceae > Collinsella. The sequence goes on along the minus strand of DBGEDL010000065.1, from coordinate 6,679 downwards.
TTAGGCGTGGCCTTCGCAAACGGCCAGACCAGCGTCGGCGATGCCGGCATCCCCATCTGGATTATGCTGCTGTGCTCGGCCACTATGGGTATCGGTACCAGCGTGGGCGGTGAGCGCATCATCAAGTCCGTCGGCCAGAGCATGGTTAAGCTCGAGAAGTATCAGGGCTTCTCCGCCGACCTCGCGGGCGCCGCGAACCTGCTGCTTGCCACCCTTACCGGCATCCCCGTGTCCTCCACACACATCAAGACCTGCGCCATCATGGGCGTCGGTGCCGTCAAGCGCCTCTCGGCCATCAACTTCGGAGTCGTCAAGGACATGATGTTCACCTGGTTCTTCACCTTCCCCGCCTGCGGACTCATCAGCTTTGTCATGGCCAAGCTGTTCATGATGTTCCTCTAATCAAACCGAACGTCCATCAGGACCGCAACACTTCGCCCACCCGTCTTCGCCTCGAAAGGACCCACCCATGGCAAAGAAACCCGATTCGTTCTACTTTGACAACTACGTCGCTTGCGCCGACCTCGCCGTCCAGGCCGCAGAGCTGCTCACCAAGATTTTTGAGAACTTCGATCCCGCGCAGATTCACGACATGCTCAATAAGATGCATGCGATTGAGCATGCGGCAGACAAGAAGCACCACGAGCTCGAAGACGCCCTGCTCACCGCCTTTATCACCCCGCTCGAGCGCGAGGATCTGGATCTGATGAGCTGCGCGCTCGACACCGTGCTCGACCGTATTGAGGGCGTCGTGCAGCGCGTCTACTTCACCAACATTCAGAGCATCCATCCCGACGCCATCGTCATCGCCCACAAGGTGACTGACGCCTGCCGCGCCATGAAAGACCTGATGGTCGAGCTTCCCAACTACCGCAAGTCCAAAACGCTGCGCGAGCTGGTCATCCAGATCAACACCATCGAGTCCGAGGCCGACGAGCTCTACATCAACGCCATGCGCAACCTGCACGTTAACGGCAAGGATCCGCTCGAGGTCATCGCTTGGCGTGACGTGTACGCCTTCCTGGAGTACTGCGCCGACTGCTGCGAGAATGTGGCCGATGTCGTGGATTCGATTGTCATGAAGAACAGTTAATTGGGGATACGCGTCCCATCGGCGAAGGCCCGGCACCTATTTGCTTTCTCACTCCGGCTGCACGGCAGAGTCGTTCGAAAGTAAATAGGTGTCGGGCCTTCGCCTTACGTATCACCATTGGAACTTTGGCTGATGGGTTGGGCGCGCTGTAGACGCTGTTGACGGGGCCGTTAATACCCTATTGGTCACTTCTTACAATTTTCTTGCTGATGGATTTTCAAGGAAACACAGCTCCAGTAAATCCTTTAAATCGCTCGCTTTTACATCCGACATATTTTCGTATTCCAGTTCACAGACAGTGAAAAATTCGAACTCTTTTTCACCATAGGTATTCCAAAGTTCTTGCAATCTCTTATTTCTATGATTGCCGCTTTTTAACTCAAAGCCATGACGGTTAAACCATGTACTACCATCACGAGAGCTATCAAAGAATTGCTCTCCAGTTGCAATGCACTTAACACAAAATACACCCATCACCGGATGACGTTCTTTCCATTCGGACACGAGTTCTTTCTTTTTTGATTTATCCATTATTCTTTCTCCTCATACTGCAATTCAACGAGTCAACATATCAATCGCTTCATCCTGTCTGACTCATTACCATTTACAACGACACATACAGTACCGTTTTTCTCAATCTTAGATAATTGCATTTTCGTTCTACAATGGGCGTTAGGCTGAATGGGGCTATGGGTACCCTTGTGTTTGGCTTGGTTTTATTGGCTTTGGAGGGCTTGTATGTCTTATTTGGATTTGGCACGTTGTCGGTATTCTTGTCGTGAGTATGAGGCGCGTTCTGTTGAGCAGTCGGTCGTGGATGCCATTGTTGAGGCAGGCAGGATTGCTCCTTCTGCTTGCAATAAACATCCCTCGCGGGTGATGGTGCTTGATACGCCCGAGTTGTTGGAGAAGGCTGCTGCTTGTCAGCCTCGGTTTGCTCGTGATGGGTCTATCTTTGGGGCTCCGCTTGTCTTTCTTATTTGCAGCGTTACCGATGATGCTTGGGTGCGCCCGTATGATCAGATGAATTCCAGCGAAATCGATACGTCCATCGTGTGTGATCAGATGATGACGGAGGCCACCGAGCAGGGCCTGGGAACGTGCTGGGTATGCCATTTTAAGCCTGAGGTGGCACAAGAGCAGTTCAACCTGACCGAGGGCGTCTATCCCTATCACATGCTCGTCTGCGGCTATCCTGCCGACCATATTGCCGACCCCGAGCATCGCGAGGCCCGCACCATTCCCCTCCCCGACTTCATCCTCAAGTAGATTTTGGGACATGCGATAAAAAAGGACCCGCAACTTGCGGGTCCTTTTTTATTGCATGATTGTAATCTGGCGTTAGTCCAGGTCGTCAGCGGCGAAGTTGTCGATCGGGGCAAAGGGATCGGCCACGGGGACAACCGGATCGGCGACGGGCAGGGGCTCAGCGGCCGGGACGGTCACAGCCGGAGAAGCGGCAGAACCAACCGGCGTGGAGGCCATGAGATCGGCCGGGAAGGAGTTCTGGGCGTCGTCCATGAAGTGCTGGATGAGCTTGAGATACTCGGCCTTGAACTCCTCACGGGAGGCCTTCAGGCGATCGATCTCCTCGAGCTCGGCCTGCTTCTCGGTCAGGGCCTGGCGAATAACCTCGCGAGCCTTGGCGTCGGCCTCGTTGCGGATACGGTCGGCGTTCTCGTTGGCGTCGTTGACGATGCTCTCGGCGGTCTGCTGAGCAGCAATCAAGGCGGCGGAAATCTGGCGCTCCTGAGCAGTGAAGTCGGGGGCAGGAGCAGCCACAGGAGCAGCGGGGACGGCCTGGGCGGCAGCGTCCTGAGCCTGGGCAAGCTGAGCCTGCGCATCGGCAAGCTGCTGCTCGGTAGCAGTCAGACGACCCTTAAGGTCGACGATCTTAGCGAGCATAGCGTCAACCTCGGAGGACAGCGTCTCCAAGAAGACGTCGACCTCAGCAGGATCGTAGCCACGCTTGGCCTCAGAGAAAGTCTGAGCCTGGATGTCTGCAGGGGTAATAGCCATAACAAGTCTCCTTTTTCATCGCCTCGGCGCTACACGCCCGACGTAAGTTACTAAGTCAGTTCTACACGAGTATACCTATAAGAAGCTGCAGAACCAGCCTCTGCACCAACTGCAACGCAATAATCGCAACGACCGGCGAAAAATCGATACCGCCCATCGGCGGGATGAAACGGCGGAACAGGTTGAGCCACGGACCGCACACGCTATCAAGCACCGCGGCAATATCCTGAAGCAAACCACCCTGCTTCATGGGAATCCACGTCATAAAGCAGTAGACGACAATGAGCGTGGAATAGAAGTTGAACAGCGTGTTGACCAGCTGGACGATAGTGTAGATGTTGATGGGAATCTCCTCGTCTTGTCTTTACTTAAGGTAGCCGTCCGCACGAAGCTTCTTGAGATCGGAATCTTTGACCTCGCAACCGGCGGGCAGCACCATGAACACGCGGTCGCCCACCTCCTTGACCGTGGCACCCAGACCGCAGGCAAAGCCGTAAGAGAAGTCCAAGACGCGCTTGGCAACTTCGGTGCGTACGCCCACAAAAATCAGTGCGACAGGCTGCTTGGTGCGAACGCGGCGCACCACGGTCTCCACGTCGTCATAGCTCTCGGGGCGCAGGACATAGGCCGGCAGCTGCGGTGTGGCGTTGATGATATTGCTCGCATAGGCCGAGGCATCGCTCGGTGCAGGCGCGGGCGCAGCGGCGGCACGGGCGCGGGTGTTCTCGGCGTAGCTCGACGGCGTGTCATAGGCACCAGGACGATAACCGCTCGCAACACTGTCCTGCGAGCGCGAAGGCGGGTTATACGTCGTGGCATGGCGGGAGTCATCGCCGACCAGCTGCCCGGAGCGTGTATACACGGCAACCGACTCAGCTTCACCACGGCGCGTCTGACCAAGCAGGCCGTTGCTCGGCTCGTCTTGGGTGTAGAAGCCCTCGCCCGAAGCACCGCTGTAGCCGTTGCCCTGATAGCCATCGTCATAGCCATCATCGTAGCCGTAGTCGTCGTCCTGGCCATAACCCTGGTCGTAACCCTGCTGGCCGCCCAGGTGCATCTTATTTTTAATCTCGTCAAGGAAGCCCATGGTTGTGTCCTCTCGCGGTTTAGTGCAGGCGCCCCGATAATCAGTGCGCACTTCAGAGCCTTATTTTACTGCAAACTCCGGGCTAAATACTACCCTGCCCAGGCGAACGAGCGTAGAGCCCTCCTCAAGGGCAGGCTCAAAGTCCTCGCTCATGCCGCAGGAAAGCTCAGGCAGGTTCAAATCGGGATGCGCCGCCTCCAGCTCATCCCTCAGCTCACGAAGCCCCGCAAAGGTGCGGCGTGCCACATCCTTATTCCCCCGGGGCGCCATAGCCATAAGCCCCTGCACGCAAATTCCCTCAAGTTCCGCAAGCTCACCCGCGGCGGCGCGAATCTCATCGGGCGAAAAGCCTCCCTTCGACTCCTCACCACTCACATTGACCTCAATGAGCACACGCTGGGGACCGGCGAGCTCGCCTGCCTCAATCTTGCGGACAGCACGGCTCGAGATCGCCTGCGCCAGATGCAGCGAACCCACCGAGTGAATCAGCTCGGCTGAGCCCAGCACCGCATTGATCTTATTGGTCTGCAGGTTGCCGATCATATCGAAGCGCACCTCGGGCAGCTCCGGATGCTCCGCCAGGCCCGTGAGCTTGCGGACGAGCTCCTGCGGGCGGTTCTCGGCAAAGTGTCGATACCCCACCTGAATCGCAGCGACAGTCTCATCGACGCCAACGGTCTTGGACACGGCGATGAGGCGCGCGGCATCGTGGGAGCGGCCCGCTCGATCGAGTGCGGCATAAAAACGCTCGAGAATCTGCTCGCGGCGAGCGCGCATCAAGTCCAAATAATTATCCATTGCCAATCGCCTCCGCAGACAGCCAAACAAGTAGTCTCATGCTAACGCAAGAGCGCGACCCTGCATTCGCAAGGTCGCGCTCACTTGGGTATTTACAATCTTTTGACGAACGGGGTCACCCTACTCCTCGTCGTCCTCGGCGTCATCCTCATCCTCAAGGTGCTCAAGCAGGTAGCGAAGACCCTCGCTCAGCTCGTTGGCGGGCACCTTGGCAACATAGCGCGCGTCGACGGCGGGCCTCATGATAACGCCCTCGCCCGAAGGCACGCGCATGCTCTCGAGCTCATCCTCGTCCGCGCGGGCGATATCGCCGGCGTTCATGCGCTGACCGGTCAGCAGGAAGGTCAGACGGCAGGCGGCATCGATGGAAATCGAGGCGATACGATCAAGGTAGCGCGAGACCATGATGGCGCGGCGCAGGTCATCGTAGTTGCTGTCGTCGTCCATAAACTCGCCGGCGTCCATGCGGTTAAAGGTACGGAAGAACTTCTCATAGGCAGCGTGCACCGGCTCGTCCTCGACGGCCAGGTTGCAGATGATGGACATGTCGTTGGCGACGAGCGCGGAAAGCGAAGAGCCCAGCACCTGGTAGACGGCCTCAGCCTCGGCCTCAACCGTACCGACGAGCTCTTGGGGCAGCGAGATGTCAGCCTTGATCATATGACGCGTGGCGCGGCAGATCTGACGGACCTTATCGGTCATGCGCTGCAGGTTAAAGTCGACGTAGATGGTCGTCTGAAGCAGGCGGAAGTCGGAGGCGACCGGTGACTGCGTGGCGATCAGGTTGTAGCAGACGGCCTCCAGGTTGGCGCAGCGCGCGTCAATCGAAAGCGTGCGCTTCTTGGTCTTGGTGGCGAGCTTGCGGTCGTCGGTCACATAGGCCTTCACGGCATCGTGGAGGGCCAGATCGACGGCCTCATAGATGCTCAGCATCTCGTGACGGGCCTCGACGAGCTGACGGGAAAACAGTTTGCGCATGGTTCACTCCAATCAGTTGGGTGCGGTCATGCCGCCCGCACAGTGAATACACACCGGACCAGGTCCGATCGGCTTGGGACTAGTCGCACCGATCAGCCAAAGCGGCCGGTGATATAGTCTTCCGTCCGCGAGTCCACCGGGCTGGTGAAGATCGCGTCGGTTTGACCATACTCGATGAGCGTGGCGGGCTCGCCGGCAACTTCCTGCAAGAAGAATGCGGTGTAGTCGCTAATACGAGCTGCCTGCTGCATTGAATGCGTGACGATGATGATCGTCATCTCGGGCGCCAGCTCGGCCATCAGACCCTCGACCTTAGAGACGGACGTGGGGTCGATGGCGGAGCAGGGCTCGTCCATCAGGAGGACATCGGGTTGCACCGCGAGCACGCGCGCGATGCACAGACGCTGCTGCTGACCGCCCGAGAGCGCCAAACCATCCTTGTTGAGCTGATTGGATACCTCTTTCCAGAGGTTGGCGCGCTTGAGCGATTCTTCCACGATGTCATCGAGGTCACTTTTGCTAGTCACGCCCTGCAGACGAGGGCCAAAGGCGACATTCTCGTAGATGGATTTAGGAAACGGGTTGGGCTGCTGAAAGATCATGCCCACGCGACGACGGAGATCGACCGGGTCGACACCCTCGGCATAGATATCATTTAACCCAGTTTGACCAAATACGCAATAACATTCGGCACAATCTCGCAT
>DBGEDL010000064.1:0-15104 GCA_048375035.1 Collinsella sp. | reverse complement strand
AAGGAGGACAAGGACAGGTGCTTAAAAGACCAGATACTTGTTATCGCTCCCCACGAAGCACTCATTTCCTCTGACACATGGCTGAAATGCCGGAAAAAACTTATGGCAAATACCACCTTCCAGCAGGGACGGAAACCGAAAAATACTTGGCTGGCCGGAAAAATCAAATGCGGTCATTGTGGGTATGCTCTGAAAGCCACCCATGTACCAAACAGCACCGGATATTTCCGCTGTACCAAACGGACGGAAAACAAAGGCTGTCCAGGCTGCGGGAAAATTCGCAAAGAAGAATTTGAGCAATTCATTTTCTCGGCCATGCAGGAGAAGTTCAAAGATTTTCAGATACTCCACGGCAAAGAGGAAAAGGTCAATCCGAAGCTGACAGCCTATCAAGTAGAGCTGGCACAGGTGGAGTCAGAAATTGAAAAGCTGCTGGACACACTGACCGGAGCCAATGCGACCTTGCTTGCCTACGCCAACAAAAAAATTGAAGAACTGGACACCCGACGCCAGACCATTTCAAAGGCAATCGCCGAATTGAGCGTTGAAACCATATCGCCCCAGCAGATAAAGAAGTTATCCTATTATCTCGACAACTGGGAGAGCATAGATTTTGACGACAAAAGAAAAGCCGCCGATGGTTTGATCTCTACAATCAAGGCCACCAGCGACCGTGTTCAGATAGAGTGGAAAATCTGACATTTCCGCTCTATCGCCCCTCATTTCTATTTTATCTTGTTTGTACCCCTTGTACACCGATGTTTGCCTTGCGCCATGCCCATAAAGAGCATGCCCAGCGCGACAAGCGACTTACCCGAGCCGGTCGGCGTGCCCAAAATGACATGATCGCCGGCTGCTAGGTCCATGAGGGCCTCTTCTTGGTGGTCCCACAGCTCGATGCCGCGCTCGCCCGTCCATTCAAAGAAGCGCTCGAAGGCCTGATCGGGCGTGAGCCACGGCTCGGGCTTGCTGCCGTCCTCGGGCTCCCACCAGGTGGGGGAGAGCGCGCCGAGCGAACCGAACTCGGCCTCGGTGCCCGTGCCGCCCGAGAACGAGCTGGCGGCGCCGGCGCCGGAAACGGTGCTGGCGGAAGTATCTGTCGCGGTCTGTGCCATGTGGTTTGCTTTCTCTCGCCGTTTGTCCGCCAACTATTATGGCGTAGCGTCGCATCGATGCGTTCGCAGGCAAGAAAATGCAGGAAATGGGCGCGCGGTACTAGCGTTCCTGAGGCAGGCGCTTTTTGCCCTTGCGGGCGCGGTTTTTAAAGTTCTCAACGGCCTCTTCCATGCCCAGGGGTACATAGGCGAGCTCATCGAGGTTTTCGGGCAGGTAGCAGGCAAGACTTTGCTCCTGCGCACGGCCCGCCGCGAGCTGTTCATCGCTGGGCCGTGCGCCGGGTGTGGCGCAAATGCCATAGACGACGGCACCCATTTCGCGCGTGCGGCATTCATATTCGGTCTCGAGATGCTCGGGATGGTCGCGGCGCACGTCGTCACTTACCCAAAGCGTGTCGTAGCCGGCTGCGGCAAACTGTCCTAGGGCGTAGTCGCGCAGTGGCTTGCTGTCGGTGCGCAGCGTGACGGTGGCGCCGGCTGCAAAGAGCGGGCGGTAGAGCATCAGATGGTCGACATGGACGAGTCGTTTTTTGGCGTATTTGGCCTTGGGCTGCGGCGTGGGAAAGTTGATGGTGATGGCATCGAGCTCGCCTGCGGCAAACAGCTGCGGCAGCGATGCGGCACCTCGGGGCAGGACGAGCGCGTTGGACAGCTCCTGCTCGCAGATTTTCTGCGCGGCATAGGCGATGCAGATGGGCTCCTGGTCCATGCCGATAAAGAGGGCGTTTGGCTCGTGGGCCGCGCGCTCTACAAGGTACGTTCCCTTGCCGCAGCCAAGATCCAGGTGAAGGTGTTCGAAGGGCTTGCTGCCAACTGGCGCGCAAGCCTCGCGCCAATCTCCGGCATAGGCCTCGGGGCTTGTCTCAATCGCATCGGCGTAGCGCTCCAGGCGCTCCTCGAGCACAAAGTTCTTGGGCGTGCGAACGTGGACGGCTCCCATGAGGCTCCTTGGTCATACGTATGGAACGCGTGGCTGCGCGTTCCGTCGGTGGGTTGGAAAACGGATGGGCATAGCTTACCCAAAAGATGCGGCGCGGCTCGGCGGCGAGTCGTCGATGCCTACAGGCGCTTGAGGATCACATAGCGGTTGAGCTCGCCGCTGCGACCGTCGGCATGGAAGCGCTCAAGCTCGCGCACGGGGACCTCGCCGCTCTTGTAGAACGTTCGGACGCCGCGCACCAGGTCGGTGATCTGCTGATCGTCAAAGTGATGGCAATAGCGGTAGGCGTGGCGGTCGTTTTGCCAGCCAATGAGGTGGTCGCCGGCTTCAAACTGCGCGGAATCGTAACCCTCAAACGGTGGGGTGAGCTCGGCGCGGGCTTCGGCTCGAACGGCCTTGCGCGCCATGCGCTCGTCGTTCATAAACTCCCAAAAACTGATGGCGATGATGCCGCCCGGGCGCGTCTGGCGCACCAGGGCGTCGAGCACGCGTACGCGGTACTCGCACGACGGCACGTGGTGCATAAAGCCAAAGCAGACCGAGATGTCGGCGAGCGGGGCGTCGAAAAGCGCGTCGGGCGTCTCGGCGGGGTTGAGCTTCATGAGAGCGTCGAGCACATCGAGTTCCTGGAAGTGCGGGTTGGGAATGCGCAGGGCGTGACCGCGTGCATCGATGGCCAGGTCCTGGCACGAGTCGACACCATAGAACTCGAAGGGGCAGTTGGCATCTGCCGAGGGGCTCGCGCCGTCGACGCCCTTGGCAGCCAGCGTGCCGCCGGCGGCAAAGTTCTCAAAGCGCATATTGCCGCAGGCAAGATCGAAGACGCGGACGGGATGCTCGATGGTGGCCACATCGAGCTGGTCGAGCGCTATGTCCATGGTGCGCACCCAGCCGGGCCAAGGAGCCTGGCGCGTATCGGAAAAGGAGGCGGAGTGCTCGCGATAGAACGTATTGTTGAGCTGGATGAGCGATGAGGCGAAATCGCGGTTCACGGCGCGGAACTCCCTCCGTTGGCGGTGCGGAATAAACAGTACGACCATACTACCGTTAACGCCGCAACGGGGACAACCGAGCTGCGGGTCATTGCTTTGTTTGGACACATTTCCGCAGCTCATATATGCCCGCAACCGCCGGTTGTCAAAAATCTCACTAGAATAGGTGGCATGCTTTTGGCGGTGGCGGATAGATTTTTAACTGTGCAAGGCGCCTTAAGAACAAAAACGGTCCGGCGGCACGGCTGGCATCACATAGGAGGAACCATGAATGTAGAAACTGCGCAGCGGCTCGCCGACCTTCGTCGCAGCAAGGGTTTTAGCCAAGAAGGGCTGGCGCGAAAGCTGGGGCTGTCGCGCCAGGCGGTCAGTAAATGGGAGCGTGCGGAGAGCTCGCCCGATACCGAGAACCTGATCTCGCTCGCAAAACTCTATGGCGTGAGTTTGGACGAGCTCCTCAATCCGAGCGATGAGATCGAGGACGATATCGAGTTTGAGAACGAGGACCGCGCCCGTCAGCGCGAGGCCGAGGCAGCGGAGCGTGCCCGCACCCATGAGGCGGCGGCACGAGCTACCGAGGCGGCAACGCAGGCGAGTGATGCGGCTGCCAAGGCGGCGCAAGCGGCAAGTTGGAGCGCGCAGGCAGCTAATGCGGCGACGGCTCAGGTGACGGGTGCCGGTGCGACCAGCGTGACTCCGGTGAAGGGTCCGTTTCAGTCGTTCCCGTATTGGGCTGTGTGCTGGCTGCTGTTCTTTTTGCTGATGTTCCTGTTTGGTGCCGGCCCCTTTGCCGCGCTGATCTTCTTTACGATCCCCATCTATCACTGGGTGGCGCGTGCGCTCGATGGCGATTGGGCGCGCGGGGATATCCAGGTTGGTCCGGCGCCGGCGGTCGCTAGGACTAAGGGGGAGGACGTTTCCACTGCGGTTGACGCTGACATGGCTGCCGGGGCCACCGCTGAGCCGAGTGCCAAAGAAGGTGGTGAATGATGAAGCTCTCGCATGAGTCTAAGAGGCGCTTGGGCGTCGGCATCGGAGCGTTTGTGCTTATCATCGGACTTGTCTTCGGCACTTCGTGGACTTTGATTCATTTTGATGGACCGTGGGATTTCGACGATGTTGTATCCGGCTTGTCTGGTATGGGCGATGCGTTTGACGAGGACGATTCCTTGAATAGCGGTAACTATTCCGCTCGGCCTCAACAGCTTTCGAAGGAAACGTTTGATGCCGACGCGTTCACATCCCTTGACTTGGATGTGACGTCGGGTGCGGTTGAGATCAAATGCGTTTCCGACGGGCCGGTACGTGTCATCGAGAGTGGCCGCGTCGCAAAAGGAGTAGCTGCTTTCGATGCGGCAACCCAGAATCTGGCCGAGGTTAAGGGTTCTACGCTCAAGCTTCGCCAGTTCGATTGCGATGACGAGCGAGCCATTGACCGCACGGTTATCGTCGAACTGCCGCGCAAAGTTGCCGATAACATGGTGGGCATTACAGCGAATGTAGGATCGGGTGATCTGACGGTCGCGGGCATTGCGTGTCATGACCTCAACCTGACTCTGGACTCGGGAGACGTTGAGTTTACGGGCACCGTGACCGATACCCTGAATGCCGAGGTCGGTTCGGGCGATGTGACGTTCGAGCTTTACCCGGCCCCCACGAAGTCGATGGACGTGAGTGTGGGCTCGGGCGATGTGGAGATGACGGTTCCGAACTCGACGGGCTTTAAGGCGAGCCTCACCTTGGGCAGCGGCGACTTCGAGAGCGATTTCCTTCCGCTTGGCTACGACGGCGAGACCATTTTGAATCTTGAATTCGATAACGGTGACAAGTCTGCCACGTATCGTTTTGAGGTCGGTTCGGGCGACATGTCGTTTGATTCGGAGTATTGAGGCAGACGAAAGCCTAGGCGAAGATATAGACGCGCTGTTTGATGAAGGCGCCGAAGCCGAGATCGGCTCCGGCGCCTTTGCCTTTACAATGGGGGCATGGAACAGATTATCTTGAACATACTCGAGGCTCTGCGTCGCGGCGAGACCGTGGACGACAAGGTGCTCGTCAAACTGATACATGCCGAGGCGCGCCGTGAGGGTGCCGACAAACGCGATTTGGCCAAGCGCCGTCTGCTGCCGTTCTACCAGCGGGTTAAACGTGAGGAGCCGGCTCGTTGGGCTGGGTGGAATGTCGATGCCGAGCTGGAACGTCAACTGCTGCAGGTGCTGCGTATGAAGCCTCGTCGCACGGCTTCGGGCGTGGCAACCATTACCGTCATCACCAAGCCGTGGCCGTGCTCGGGCGATTGCCTGTTTTGCCCCAACGATCTGCGCATGCCCAAAAGCTATTTACATGCCGAGCCGGCGTGTGCCCGTGCAGAGCAAAACTGCTTCGATCCATATCTGCAGGTGAGTGCTCGTCTGACGGCACTTTCGCAGATGGGGCATGCGACCGACAAGATTGAGCTCATCGTGCTCGGTGGCACCTGGAGTGACTATCCGCAAGGCTATCAGACGTGGTTTATGTCGGAGCTCTTCCGTGCGCTCAACGACAATGCCGTCGCCGGTGTGGCGGCTAATCCCATGCTGGCGCGCCCGGGTATTAGCCGTGCCGAGGCGGGGCGCCTGCTCGATGACGCTCCTGCCGACGCTCTGCCGCCGGTGGTGGCGGAGCGTCGCGAGCACTATCGGGCCGCCGGCATTGCGATCGATGAGGCCGAGCTTACAGCCGGCGTTGCCAACGAGCAGGGACGTGTGGATGCTGCCGTGGGTGGCTATAACCGCGCGGTGCGTCGTCTGTACGGCCCCGGTACGCCGTGGGGCGAGGTCGCCGAGTGGCAGACGGCAACGATGGAGGAGCTTGAGCGCCAACAACGCATCAACGAGACGGCGAAGCATCGCGTGGTGGGACTCGTTATCGAGACGCGCCCCGATGCCGTGACGCCACAGGCGCTCACGCTCATTCGTCGTCTGGGCTGCACCAAGATACAGATGGGCATCCAAAGCCTTGACCAGCATCTACTCGATATCAACGAGCGCCGCATTTCGGTGACACAGATCGAGCGGGCGTTTTCGCTCGCGCGCCTGTTTGGCTTTAAGATCCACGCTCATTTTATGCTCAACTTGTTGGGCGCCACACCCGAGGGGGACAAGCGCGACTACGAGCGCTTTATGACCGAAGGGGCTTTTATGCCCGACGAGGTCAAAGTCTACCCGTGTGCGCTCATCGAGGGCTCGCGCCTGGTGGGCTGCTACGAGCGCGGCGAGTGGCGCCCCTATACCGAGGAAGAACTGCTCGATGTGCTGGCCGATGACATCGTGGTGACGCCGGCGTTCTGCCGCATCAGCCGCATGATTCGCGACTTTAGTTCCGATGACATCATGGTGGGCAACAAGAAGCCCAACCTACGTCAGCTCGTTGAGAACCGCTTGTCGGCTCGTGGAGAAGGCGCGACGGTGCGTGAGATTCGCTATCGCGAGATCAGCACGGCGGGTGCCGACCTGGACGAGTTGACCCTTGACGAGGAAGTGGCGTACGAGACGCCGGTGACGCACGAGCGCTTTTTGCAGTGGGTGACGCCGCAGGGCAAGATTGCGGGCTTTTTGCGCCTGTCGCTGCCCGACCATTCGTTTGTTGCCGCGCATGCAGACGAGTTGCCGACGACGCCGGACGAGGCGATGATTCGCGAGGTGCACGTGTATGGTATGGCGGCACGTGTGGGCGATCAGGGCCAGGCGGCTCAGCATCACGGTCTGGGGCGTCTGCTCGTGGAGCGTGCGTGCCAGATTGCTCGGGATGCGGGGTATACGCACATCAACGTGATCAGCGCGATCGGTACGCGCGAGTACTATCGTCACCTGGGTTTTTGCGACCATGGTCTCTATCTGCAAAAGGAGCTCTAGATGAACAAGCCGAGTGTTTCCGCTGGCGTTGTTGCCGGTGTTGCCCTGGGAGCCGCGGCGCTGGGTGCTGCTGCCGTCGCTGTTCGCGCTGCCTGTCTGCAGGTCGCGCGAACCCGCAACGGGTTGGCGCGTGTGAAGCGTGTGCACGACGAGAGCGGTGACGAGGTTCGCGTGCTCGTACAGGGCGGCGTCTACCAAAGCGCGAGCTATGTTGGCGATCGTTGGGCGGAGCCAGTCTTTGCGTACTATCGTGCATTTGACGATGTGTTTGAGGCCGAGGATGCGATGCGCGACGCTTATGGTCGCGGCATCGACCGCATGCTCATGCTGGGCGGCGGCGGGTTTGCCTATCCCAAGTTTGCGCTGATGTCGCACGAGGACTTGCGCATGGACGTCATCGAGTATGACGCAGAGATTACGCGTCTGGCACGTCGTTGGTTCTACCTGAACGAGCTGGAGCGCACGGTTGGCGATCGCCTGAGGGTGATTACCGCTGAGGCGCGTTCGTACCTGGGCGTGACGAGCGTGGGGCATCGTCGCTACGACGTGATCGTGAGCGATTGCTTTGGCGGTGCCGAGCCCGTACGCGAGCTGGCAACTGCTGAGGCGCTGCGTCTGGTGCGGGGTAGCTTGAATCCGGGCGGTATCTACGTGGCTAATATTGTGAGCGCGAACGAGGGGAGCGATGTGTCGTTCATGCGCGATTGCGCCGCCACGGCGCTTGAGGTGTTCGACCGCGCTTGGGTGGTCCCATGTGGTGATACGGAGTTCGGCGGCGAGGAGAACTACCTGCTCATCGCCAGCGACGGCGACTACGCCTTTGCCGAAGCCGTGCCCTTCGACACCGACTTCCTCGGCACCGTCCTTCACGACAAGTAAGTCTCCCCGTCCCAAAAAAGACTGGTCTTAGGCGTGGTCGCGCCAGTCGTGAACGCGCTGCTTCATGCCCTCTATGTCGAGCACGCCTTCGGCAAACCCCTTGCGCACGAGCTCCTCGGGAACGAATTCGTCGTAGCGGTCAAAGTAAGGCACCTCGCCAGGATAGACGAGCTCGATGGGATCGAAGTCCTTCTCGGTCTCGGCGGCGAGCACCTCAAAGAACGTCTCCTCGTCGGCCTTCATCTTAAACTGCATAAAGTACGGGCGTGACGGGTCGAGTCCGCGAAGGCCCAGCTCAGCGGCGCATTTGATTTTAAGCATGCGCTCGAGTGCTAGGAAGGCGAAGCTGCCCAACCAGGGGAAGAGCACCCAGGTATCGCCGCCCAGGTTAATGAGCGGCTTGGTTCCCGCCCCCGAAATCTCGGCCGTATGACGAGCCTGCGCCAAGCGGGCCCGTGCGTTACCCATAAGGTACGGATATGTCGCGTGCTCGTTGAGCGCCTTGCGCATGCGCTCGAGCACATGCGTGTTAATGTCGCCGGGGCAGTCGCCAAAGTAGGCCGGCACCCGGCCCTTGACCTGCGTGGCAAAGACAGTGTGGCGCTTCCAGTCCACTTCCTCGACAATCCAGCAGTGTCCGGCGATGGCGATGCGCTCACCGGGCGGGGGCGGATTAACGATCGTGCCCAGCTCGGCCGATTCGCTCCGGACGGTAAACTCTTCGTTTTCTTGAAACACGGCGTAGAACTTAAAGTTGTTGATGATGCGCTCGCCCGCGAGGCCCACGATAAGCCCGCCGCCCTCGGTGACCTGGATGTGGTCAATCTTGATGAGGTGGCGCAGCAGCACGCGGTAGTCATCGGCCGAGACACGATGGAAGTAGCTGAGCGTGAGCACGCGCTGGGCAAGCTCTGCCGGTGTGAGCTCGCCGGTGCTGGCGAGCGTCGACATCGTCTGGTGGTAGAGCAAACTGTAGGGGAGCCGATCGAGCTCGGGCGGCTCGACCCACTTTTCCTCGCGATAGAGCTGTACGAGCGCGATGCCCTGCAGGAGCTTCCAAGGAATCGTCTCGGGCATCATCGTGCGCGGCTCGGGCTCTTCTTCGCGCATGACGAACCACATCTCGGGCGGAAGGTCGCGACGGCCCGTGCGGCCCATGCGCTGCAAAAAGGAGCTGACGGTAAACGGCGCATCGATTTGGAAGGCGCGCTCCAAGCGGCCGATATCGATACCGAGTTCCAGCGTTGAAGTAGTGACGGTTGTCTGTGCCTGCTCCTCGTCTCGCATGAGCTCTTCGGCCGTCTCGCGCAGCGATGCCGAAAGATTGCCGTGGTGGATAAGGAAGCGGTCGGGCTCGCGCCGGCTTTCGCAGTAGCTACGCAGCATGGAGCAAACCGCCTCGGCCTCCTCACGCGAGTTGGCAAAGACGAGGCACTTGCGCCCACGGGTGTGTTCAAAGATATAGCCCATGCCGGGATCGGCGTTGTCAGGCGCCGTGTCGGTGGGGTTGAGCAGCGCCTGCTCGGTCGCTCGCGGGATGTCGACTTCTCCCTCGGGGGCCGAGGAGGTGCGACGGTCTTTGGGGGCAGCCTTGCCCCGTGCCTGTTCGCGACGTTGACGACGCTCCTGCTGCGTAAGCTGTCCGCTGTGGCGCATGTCTTGTCCGGATGCGGGCAGTGCCGCGGGTGGCGCCGCCTCAATGCGCTCACATGCGAGCACCTCGGCTTCCTGCGGGCCCGCGCTCATAAATCCTCGTTGCTGCGCCTGGGGGCCCGAGTTGTAGAAGTGCTCCATGGAGATACGCCACACGCGGCGCGGCTCCTCAAAGCGGGGGATGACGCAGTCGCGTCCCGTTCCCTGCGACAGGAAGGCACCCGTGCGCTCGGGGTCTCCGATGGTGGCCGAAAGGCCAATGCGCCGGGGCTGCACGCCCGCCATGCGCGAAAGGCGCTCGATAAGGCAGAGTGTCTGACCGCCGCGGTCGCCGCGCATGAGCGAGTGGACCTCGTCGATGACCACATAGCGCAGGTCACAGAACATGCGCGGGATGGCCATGTGCTTGTGGATCAGGAGCGCTTCGAGTGATTCGGGCGTAATCTGCAAGATACCGCTCGGCTTTTTGATGAGTTTGGCCTTGTGCGATTGCGAAACATCGCCGTGCCAGTGCCAAACGGGGATATCGGCCTCTTCGCACAGATCGTTGAGGCGTACAAACTGATCGTTGATGAGCGCTTTGAGGGGACCAATGTAGAGGGCGCCTACGCTCGCGGGTGGGTTCTCCCAAAACTCGGTCAGGATGGGAAAGAAAGCCGCCTCGGTTTTGCCGGATGCTGTGGATGCCGTCAGGAGCACATTGTCTTGCGTGTTAAAGATTGCATCTGCCGCCGCAACCTGGATAGAGCGCAGGCTCTCCCAATCGTGGGAGTAGATGAAATCCTGGATAAACGGGGCGTAGCGGTCAAAAGCGTTCACGGGGCCTCCTTTCAAAAACGAGCGTTCAAAAGCAGCTGACTATAGGTCGTCGAATTGCAATATCGGCGTTTGCCCAGATAAAACCTGCCAAAATAAACCTGTCCCTTTTTGGTAGGTTAGATGGTGAACTCGGCGAAGTTGCGATCGTCGGATGATGTGGGCGATTCGTTGGCCGGTGCCAGTGTGTCGCCGCCGACGCTTTGCAGCAGCTCGGCCACGTCGGCATCGGGGTTTTGACACAGGATGTCGAGCAGCTCGATAAAGTCGCGGATGACCTCACGGGGCGTCAGGTGCGTGTCGGCTCCCACGCGGCCAAACTCGATCTTGAGGAAGTCCACCAAGTCGTTCTCGGTAAGCGTAGGGGTCCAGCCAAAGTAGCCAGCATGGATCTGCATGAGCTTTTCGATCAGCACCAGCAACTCCTCATAGGTGAGCGGCTGCAGGCGGATGATGGGCGCGAGCATGTCCTTGAGGTCCTCGCGCGCAAAGCGGCCCTGAGCGAGTCGGCTGCGCAGGGCCTCGTAGGAGAACACGCCGCGGCGGCGGTCTTCGATGGAGGTCGGCGTGCCGCCCATGATCATGCCCAGGTACTGCGCCTTGCCCTGGAGCGTGTCGTTGTACATGGTCAGGATCTTCTCGTAGTTATATTGGCGCGTAATCGCGTTGGGAATCTTGTACAGATTCACGAGCTCGTCGATGAGCACCAGCATGCCCTTGTAGCCGCTGCAGACCAAAAAGCGCGCAATGAGCTTAACGTAGTCGTACCAGTCGTCATCGCTGATGATGGTCGAGGAGCCCAACTCGGCGCGTGCCTCACTCTTGGTGCGGTATTCGCCGCGAATCCATTTGGTCACGCGACTCATAGCTTCTTCGTCACCCTCCGAGACGGCCATGCGATAGCGGCGGAGCATGCGGGTGAAGTCGAAGCCGTGGACCATCTCCTCGAGCGGGGCCAGTTGGGCATTGACGACCGACTCGTCGACGTCGGCACACGAGGCGACCCAGCGATCCAAAATAAGGTTGAGCGCACCGCCCTCGGGGCGCGTCCTGGTCGATATATTGCGGATGAGCTCGCGGTAGGTGGCAAGGCCCTGTCCTTGACCGCCCTGCAGGCGGCGCTCGGGCGACAGGTCGGCATCAGCGACGACGAATCCCTCGCCCATGGCGTGCGTGCGGATGGTCTGGAGCAAAAAGCTCTTGCCGGCGCCGTAACGACCGACCAGAAAGCGGAAGCTCGCGCCACCGTCGGCGATGAGACTCAGATCGGTGAGCAGGGCGCGGATCTCGACCTCGCGCCCTACGGTGATGTAAGGAAGGCCGATGCGCGGGACCACGCCGCCCTTGAGCGAGTTTAGAATGACGGCAGCGACGCGCTTGGGCACGCGGGGTGCTGCGGATGCGGTATCACTCATGGTCTAGGTATCCTCTCACGTCTGCTTCGTAGTCCTCGATAATCTGCGGCCCTGCCGCGCCGAATTCGATAACGGTGTCTCCCACCAGGTCAAAGAGCGCCTCGTTGATGGTATCGACGAGCATGTCCTCGCTCTGCTTCGATTGCACTACCGCCGATTCCGCCTGTACTGCGTTGTGCTCGAGCAGCGCGCGGAGATAGGCGTCTGCGGCGGGCGCGAGCTCGTTCGTGGCGTCAGCGGGCGCAGCAGCTGCGAACGCGGGCGTCGGCGCGAGAAGCGGTGCCACGACACCAAACTGTTCGGTGGATATGGTCGGCTCGTCGGACTCGTCCTGCCCTGCAGCCGCCGCGACCGCCTCGACCGTCGCGTCGGCTACGGGCTCGGCTTCCGGTTGCCCTGAGTCCGCTGCCTCGGCTTCTGCGGACGCGCCGTCCTCGCGTTCCTCGTCGATCAAAAGCGCTTCGCGCGTTTGTGCGGCAGCGCTCCGAATGTGCCCCAGCTGGCTCAAATCGATATCGATCTTGACGGGCTGGTGTGCGGCGTCCCACGAAAGCCATGCCACAATCTCGTCATCGATAATCTTGGCCAGATATTTGGGGACCTTTTCTTCCTTCAGGGGATGGGCAGGGTCCAGGGCCAGGCGCAGGCGTTGGTCGCAGGCGCGCATCATCTCGCCAAGTTTGCTGCTCTTTTGTCTGCTGCCGTGAATCCGCATGCATTCCCAAAAACCGTTTTGGCAACGGTAGATATGGATGGGGTCCAGACGGTATTCGCAGTCCTCGTGGCGCTCGGGCGCAAAGAATACGGCCGAGGCAAACATGGTGTAGGGCATTGCCGTCTCCTCCCCAAATAAACTCGCCACGATGCCGGTCTTTCGGTGCGTGTCATAGTAGCGGGTCATGCGGACATACACGGCGCATGCCACGTGGCACAGGTCGCGATGGTGCTCTCGGTCGAGCCTTGAGTTATTCAGGCTGTACGTGGAGAGTGCATTGATGGCGGTCATGAGCCGCTCCTCGCGCGTCTCGTCAGGCGGAAGGGGGAGCGTGGGCTCTGAGGTTTTGCGGCGCTTAGCGGTTTGACCGGACGGCGCCTGCGCGGGCGCAAGGTCTCGAGCCGCGCGTCGCAGCTCGATAAGGGCGTTGTCGAACATGACGGTTTTAGAGTCACGAAGCAGCTTGGGGTCGAGCCCGTGGAAAACGGCGTAATCCTGCAGCCACACGCGTGCAAACCGGTCGATGCCGGGCTCAAAGGCGCGATAGGCATCCCAAAAGGCCTTGATCTTGTCAAAGCCATCGAGCGGATCATCTACGCCAATGCCGCAGATCAGCTCATAGAGATATAAGAAGGCAAAGGATGTAGACGTTTCCTCGATATTGCCGCGGCGCACCTGGGCGCGCCAGGTAAAGTAGCCGCGCAGTTGTCGGTCGCTCATGGCGTTGTAGGTGGGAAAGTACGACTTGAAGGTGCCGTTGTAGGGACAATCGTCCTCGAAGTCGGCCATCAGTAAGCCCTGACGGTAAAAAAGCTCCGCCTCTGATAGCCAACGCCCCGCGCCGCCCTTGGGATCATCCTGCCAGCGCGATATCTCGCGCATCTTGCGGTACTGGTCGGGGAGGAAGTTCTGCATCTGACGGCCGGTCTTGAGAATCGGCTCGTCAGCATAGATTTTGTTTGAGAAGCGGGCGGACTGATGGGTCCGGGCCTCGGCCATAATGCGCTCAATGAGCATCTTGACGTCCTGGTCGGCCACCGCCCTCTCCTCTCCCTATACGGTGTCGGTGACCTCATATCATAGCACAGCATCAAACAGATGTTCGAGATACCGCTATGTAGATAGACTTAGAACAGGAGAGCGTAGATGACGGCAATGACGACGGCTGGCAGCATGTTGGCCGTGCGGAAGGTCTGAGGTCGGATAAGGTTGACGCCGACGCAGAAGATGAGCATGGATCCCACGAGTGAGAGACTGTCGAGGGCTGCGGTGGTCATGATGGGGGAGAGTGCGCCGGCAAACAGCGTGATCGTCCCCTGGAACACGGCGACGGGCAGGGCCGAGAAGATGCAGCCGCGGCCGAGCGAAGCCGTCATGGTGCAGACGATGATGCAGTCCAGTGCGCCCTTCAGGGTGAGCGTGGACCAGTCACCGAGCAGGCCGTCCTGAATCGATCCCACGATGGCCATGGCACCGATGCACACGGTGAGCGATGCCGAGACAAAGGCGTTGGTGAACTCGTTGTCTCCCTCGCTTCCGGTTTTGCGCTTGAGCCATTCGCCGAGGTTTTCGATGGCAGCTTCCAGGTTGATGGCTTCGCCGATGAGCGATCCGAGGGCAAATGAGACGATCAGCATAGTGGTACCGGTGGTCGACAGGGCGCTGCCGTCGATAACGAGCATCTTTTGCATGGTGCCGCCCAAGCCGATAAACAGGACGCACAGCCCCGATGCTTTCATGAGCGTGTCTTGGATGCGCGGTGTGATAAAACGGCCGCCCGCTAATCCCAAAAGACCGCCTGCAATCAAAAGCGCGACGTTGATGATCGTTCCCAAACCCGGCATGGATCCTCCCGTATTGATGCCACCTTGGCAATCGTAGCAGAATGGAACGCAGGGCATATTGCGACTTGTCTAATACGTTATATGAGTGGTATTAAGTCTGGCGTACAGCGGTTAAGCCTTAGGTTGTCGTCGGAACGTAGGGATAGTATTCAAAGCGTAGCGTCATCAGCCGTTGCGGGGACTCGATGCCCGCGGCGATGATATCGGCATCTCGGGCGCGGTCAAACCCTTCAAGTTCAATCTGGTACGAGACGTCTTCCATAATGTCCAGACGCCGCCAAGCTAGGAGCGTGTCGCCATCGAATTCCAAGGTTTTGCTTCCATCTGGGGCAACGGCGTATAGGCGCAGCTTGGCAGTGGTCGCAGGGTCGACGATCGTGATCTTTTTGATTTCGTTCCGAGTATTCTTGGCGCCTAACAAGGTGAGCAATGTTGGTGCCACGATTTCACCCGATGGCAAAAAAACGACCTCGACGGACTCCGGAAATGCGATGATGGCAGATTTGCGAACAGGTTGATTGGCCGCGGCAACTTCGATGCTTGCTGCATCGACGGTCGTCGTGTGTTCGAGTGCGGTGAGCATGCAGCAGTTGCCCTCATCGACATCTTGGGACGTCGCAAGGCCTAGGCTGTCCTCGAGTTGGGGATCGTTTGGCTCGATAACAGCTTCATCCGGTTCCTCGGAAGGGGCGGAGATGCCGTTTGTCGGCAGTGGCGCGCTGTCTGCTTTCTCCTCTGTTATGGCTGCGTTCGTGGTGCCATCTTTTGATGGGAAGGCCATTTCGTTCAATACAAAGGGAGCGACCCCGATGGCTCCAGCTCCATTCCATTCCATTTCGAGG
>DBGEDL010000063.1:0-9696 GCA_048375035.1 Collinsella sp. | reverse complement strand
GCGCCGGTTTGACCGGCCCGCCACGGGTCAATCTGCAGTGCGGCCCGAACCCCGTGAGGGCCGGCGCCTTTAGACGCGTGCCGGAAATCCAAGGGTTATACCCTAAGAGCAAACCACCCCTTTTAGGGGTGGTTTTGATGTTTACGGGCTTTTGTCTCACATAGTAGCTGTGTTTTATAACCCTCGTTTGTCGCATCTTCTGCGAACGGGCTACAATAACTTAGTCTGTGCGATATGGAGGTGAACATGGCTGAAGCTGGTATCGGCGTTGATATCGTCGAGATTTCCCGCATGAAATCAATTCTTGAAAAGACGCCGTCGTTTGCTCGGCGTGTGTTTACCGAAGAAGAGCGTGCGTATTGCGATGCATCATCGCGTCCCGCTGCTCACTATGCGAGCCGCTTTGCTTCGCGCGAGGCGGTACTTAAAGCTCTCGGCACGGGTTTTAGTCAAGGCGTGGGTCGCAAGGATGTTTCGGTTACGCGTGATAAACTCGGCAAACCGAAGGCGCTGCTTTCGGGCCGTGCTCTCGAGATCGCTCAAGAACTGGGTGTTGTTGAGGTCGCTCTTTCCATTACGCTTACAGGAGACTTGGCCGTTGCGAATGCCATCGCGATTACCGAAGATGCTCGGCCTAAGCCAAAAGAGGAAAAGGTGAGCACCAAGAAACGCGTAGCGCAGACATTTAAAGAGGCTCGCTCTGTTTTAGATGAGCTTGAGCAGCTGCAGAATTCAGCATTGACGGAGCACCTGGGCGATGCTTCGCAAGATACGCTAGGAGCATAGATGAAACCGGTTTTGAGTACCGAAGAAGTCGTTCGTCTCGAGGATATCATCGAACGCGAAGGGACTTCGAAGGCCGAGCTTATGGAGCTAGCGGGTGAGTTTGCCGCCAACGAGGTCTTGAAGCTCAATCCCGATCGGGTTCTCGTTCTGGTCGGTTTTGGTAATAATGGCGGCGACGGTTGGGTTGCCGCCGATATCCTGAGCCATAAGGGTGTGGACGTGGATATCGTTTCTCCGGTTGAGCCGGATGAGATTCCTGCTGCTCTGGCACGTCATGTTGCTCGTCGTACTGCCGGCCGCGATGTGCACGTTTGCGTCGGCCCCTCGCGTGACGAACTCGAGGTTTTGATCGATAAGGCCGATGTTGTTGTCGATGCCATTTTTGGTACCGGTTTCCACGGAAATCTGCGTGCGCCGTTCTCCATCTGGATTCCTACGGTCAATGAATGCGCCGATTGTGTCGTATCCATTGATGTTCCCTCGGGCCTCAATGCCGAGACGGGCGTTGTTGATGACGACTGCATTCGTGCCGAGCATACGGTGACGATGATTGCGCCCAAGATTGGTCTGTATAGCGCTGATGGTCCTGAGTATGCTTGCGATTTGATCTGCGGCAATCTTTACGACCGTCTTGACGAGGTCATCGATGATGTCGACCACGCCGCCGAGATTGTCGAGCCCGGTGACTTAGTTGATTACTTTGCCCCACTACCTACGAATATCGATAAGTATTCCCGTGGCTCTGTGCTTATTGTCGCCGGATCTGCGCAATATCCTGGTGCTGCCATTATGGCGGCCAAGTCTGCAGCTCGCGCGGGTGCTGGTTACGTGGCAGTCGCGGCTCCTGACGCCTGCGCCAATCTTATTCGCATGGCACTTCCTTCGATTCCCGTCTTTGCTATTCCGTCTGATTCCCGCGGCTCCTTTGGCGCCGCTGCGCGCATGACTGTGTGCGAGATTGCAAAGAAGTACAGCTGTGTGCTGTGCGGTCCCGGTATGACGACATCTGCCGGCGCTATGCAGGTGGTTTCGGGCTTGCTCGAGCTTGATGTGCCGCTTATCTTGGACGCCGATGCACTCAACTGCCTTGCTAAGATTGCCATTGACGGTATTGATAGTAATCCCGAGATGTATCGTCGCGAGCAGCCGTTGGTTATGACGCCGCACTATCGTGAACTTTCGCGTCTGGTTGCCGGTGACGAGGTGAACGACCTTGGTACTGCGATTGCAGCCGCGCAGAAGGTTGTCTGGGCTGCAGGCTCTGACAATCTGGTGGTCATTGCCAAGGGGCCGACGACGGCTATCTGTGGCGTTGAGCGTGTGCTGCTGCCGCTCTCGGGTCCGGCTTCTCTGGCAACTGCCGGTTCGGGTGATGTTCTCGCGGGTATTTTGGCCGGCACGCTTGCCACCATGCGCGACGAGATGGATCGTTGGGAGTTGCTGTATTCGTACGCCGTCGCACTTCACAGCTACGCCGGTTTTGCTGCGGCGACGGAGTGTGGTGAGAAGAGCGTCATCGCGACCGATCTTATCGACTTGATCGGTCCTGCCATGGAACTGGCGGCAAAGGATGCGCTCGAAGATCTGGGAATCATGGACGAAGGGTCGGATGACTAATCATGAATAAAGCCGATTTGACGCGCTGGTCCTGGGTCGAGATCGACCGCGGGGCGCTCCGTCGCAACACGAGGGCCTATAAGAACTTGCTGAATCCACGTCAGCGCCTGTGCTGCGTGGTCAAGGCCGATGCTTATGGTCATGGAGCTGTTGAGTGCGCTAAGATCATGTATTCGGCTGGTGCCGACATGTTTGCCGTGGCGACGGTCAACGAGGGCGTTGGGCTCCGTCAGGGCGGAATTACTAAGCCCATCCTGATTCTAAGCGAGCCGCCTATCGAGGCTATTCCTGCATTGCTCGAGTTCGATATCATGCCCTCGGTCTATACGTCCGATTTTGCTCTCGCGTATGGCGAATGCGCCGTCGCGGCGGGCAAGGTGGGCAAGTACCATCTTGCCATCGAGACGGGCATGAATCGTATCGGCGTTCACTACACACAGGTGCTCGACTTTGTCCGCGGCATCAGCTTCCATCGCGGTATTCAGTGCGACGGCGTATTTACGCACTTCGCCACGGCCGATGAACCTTCGGGCTGGGACTACAAGCTGCAGTGTCAGCGCTTTACCGAGGCCGTTCAAGCCATTAAGGATGCGGGTTTTGAGTGCGGTATCGTGCACTGCGCCAACACGCCGTCCTCGATGCTCGACCCCTCGATGCATTTTGATATGATCCGCGCCGGCGTTGGCTTGTATGGCATGCAGCCGTGCGAGCTGAGTGGCCGCGTGATGCAGCTTGATCCCGTTATGAGCGTCCATGCGCGCGTGACGCGCGTGGCACACCCTGCGATGGGTGAGGGCGTGGGCTACGGTTTTACCTACCGCGTACCGCGCACGCGCGTTCAGATCTGCACGCTGCCGATCGGTTATGCCGACGGCCTATCGCGTACGCTTTCCAATCGTATGGATGTGCTGTATCGCGGCGAGCGCGTGCATCAGGTTGGCAATATCTGCATGGACCAGTTTATGGTCGCCATTCAGTCCAACCCGGCACACGAGATTCCCGAGGCCGAGTATGGTGACGAGATGATTATTGTCGGCCGCGATGGCGATGCCGAGATCACTATGGACGAGATGGCCCGACTGCGCGGAACGATTAACTACGAGGTCGCCTGCGGCTTTGGCATGCGCCTCGACAAGGTCTACGTGTAGGAGTCGCCATGGGCGTCATGCACATCCCCGGCCATACCCATCAGGCACCACGTGAGGTCGCACTCGAGGAAATTGAGGCCGTTCTGGGCGATTGTCACCTCTGCCAGCTCTACCAGTCGCGTCACAATATCGTGTTTGGCGTGGGAAACCCCCGCGCTCGTGTGATGTTTATTGGCGAGGCGCCGGGCCGCAATGAGGATTTGCAGGGCGAGCCCTTTGTGGGGGCGGCAGGCGAGGACCTCAACGGCATTTTGTCGCTGGCGGGGCTCAAACGCGAAGACGTCTACATTGCCAACGTGCTTAAGTGCCGCCCGCCGGGAAACCGCAATCCACGTCCCGAGGAAGTGCTGGCTTGCTCGCCGTTTTTGCGTGAGCAGATTCGAAGCATCTGGCCCGATATTATCGTGACGCTCGGCAACCCCGCGACGCACTTTGTGCTTAAGACCGAGATTGGCATTACTAAGCTGCGCGGCAGGTTCCACCAGATGGGGCATTTTGTAGTAATGCCCACTTTCCATCCGGCAGCAGCGCTACGCAATCCGGCGTGGCAGGAGCTGCTGGAGGAAGACTTTAAGATGCTGGGCGATTATCTGGAGCGACATCCCGCACCAGAGGACGCCTCGGAATAATAAGGAGCATATATGTCCCTGGAGCGCCTGGGGGTAGGTACTTACAAAACGACTTGCGCTGCCGATACGGAGTACTTTGGCGAGCTAATTGCACCGTGCCTTGAGGACGGCGATGTGCTCATCCTGACCGGTGGCCTGGGAGTGGGCAAAACTCACTTTACCAAGGGCGTCTCGCGCGGGCTGGGCGATGGGCATATGGTTACGAGCCCTACGTTTGCGCTCATGGCCGTTCACGATCAAGGCCGTATTCCGCTGTTTCACTTTGATCTATACCGCCTGGAGCATGCCTACGAGCTCGAGGATACGGGCATTTTCGATGTGCTGGGCTATGAGGGTGCTTGCCTGCTGGAATGGGGCGAACAATTCCAAGACGAGCTGACGGATGAGTATCTTTCGGTGACGCTCAAGCGTGATGAGGGCGACAGCGATGTGCGAACGATAACGCTCGAGGCGCACGGTGACCGCGCAATGGAGCTTTCCCATTTGATTGATAAGGCTGTACAAGATGAGCTTGCATAACGACAACGCGCTGGTGGTGGCGCTCGATACTTCGACCGACATGCTTGCCTGCGCGGCAAGCTGGATTGATGGGCAGACGGGCGAGACGAAGCTCGTGAGTGGCGACCACATGTGTCGCCGTCACGCCAACGTTGAGCTCGTGAATACCGTTGATGGCGTGCTGGCTCAAGCCGGTCTGGATCGCAGCGATGTTGGTTACTACGTGGTCGGCCGCGGCCCGGGGTCGTTTACGGGTGTGCGCATCGGCATCTCCACTGCCAAGGGCCTCGCGCGCGGTGCCAATGTTCCGCTGCTGGGCGTGTCGACGCTCGACGCTTGCGCTTGGACGGCGTGGAAGGCTGGCGTGCGCGGCAAGCTTGGTATCTTGGCCGATGCTATGCGCGGTGAGGTATATCCGGCGCTGTATATGCTGGTCGATGAGGGTCCCGAGCGTCAATTTGAGCGCGAACACGTGGTCAAGGCCGCCGTGGCGCTCGATGAGTGGCGCCAAGCAGCGGACTGGGACCAGGTTCAGCTGACCGGTGACGGTCTCGTGCGCTATGGCAAGCTGCTAGGTGAGGACGAGACCGCCCGCTGCGTGGAGCGCGACCTGTGGTGGCCTTCGGGCGAGGGCTTGCTGCTCGCGCACGCTGCGGGTGACGGCGATCCGGCTCGCGTCCTGCCGATTTACTCGCGCCTTTCTGATGCCGAGGAAAACGAGCGCAAGCGTCTTGGTCTTGCCGAGAGTGCGCAGAGCGAAATTACGGGCGTTGCCGATGAGCTCGCCGGTCGTCATCTGCAGTTCCGTCCCATGGGCGCGGCGGATGCCGAGGGCGCGAGCGCGCTAGAGGCTGCCTGCTTTGAAGGTGCCGGACACAAGGCGTGGACGCCGGGCATGTTCCTGTCCGAACTGGGCGAGGACGTCGCTGCGCCGCGTAGTTGGTGGGTGGCACACGACGACGGCAAGCTGCTGGGCCTTGCCGGCGGTATGGTCGTGGACGGTGATGTGCAGATTCTGGATGTCGCCGTCGACCCGGCACATCGCCGCGAGGGCATTGCCCGCAAGCTGCTGTCGCACGTGAGCTATGATGCCCAGATGCTCGGCTGCACCACGGCTTCGCTCGAGGTCGAGGACGGTAACGAGGGGGCGATCGCGCTTTATAACGCTCTGGGCTTTACCGAGGCTGGCCGTCGCCGCGGCTACTACGGTGTCGGCAAGGATGCCATCGTCATGACGGCGCCGCTGCCCCTGGTGCTTCCGGTCGACAATGCTTCGCCCGAGCCGACGGCGGCAGAGCAGCGCGTATGGCCGCTGCCTGCGCCTGGGCGCTCCGAGGGGGAGCGTGCCGAAATTGAGCGCCGCCGCCTAGTGCTCGCTATCGAGAGTTCCTGCGACGAGACGGCCGTGGCGATTATCGATGCGGATGGCAATATGCTGGCCAACCAGGTGTCGACACAGATTGATTTTCATGCCCGCTTTGGCGGCGTGGTGCCCGAAATCGCCTCGCGCAAGCACGTTGAGGTGATTGTGAGTGTCGTGGATGCGGCGCTCGAGGATGCCGCAGCATCGCTGGGCCTTACGGGCGGAGCCATTGCCCCCAGCGAGCTTGCCGCCGTGGGCGTGACACAGGGTCCGGGCCTGGTGGGCGCGCTCGTGGTTGGCGTCGCCTTCGCCAAGGGCTTTGCCTACGCTGCCGGCAAGCCGCTCGTGTGCGTCAATCATCTTGAGGGTCATCTGTTTGCCAACCTGCTGGCGCAACCCGACCTCAAACCGCCGTTTATCTTCACGCTTGTCTCGGGCGGGCACACCATGCTCGTGCACGTGAAGGCGTGGGGCGACTACGAGGTGCTCGGTGAGACGCTCGACGACGCTGTGGGCGAGGCCTTCGACAAGGTAGCCAAGGCGTTGGGTCTGGGCTATCCCGGTGGCCCCATCATTTCCAAGCTGGCCGAGACGGGCAACCCCAAGGCGATCGATTTCCCCCGTGCGCTTAACAGCAGAGGAGACTATCGCTTCTCGCTTTCGGGCCTTAAAACCGCTGTGACGCTCTACATTGAACAGGAGACCAAGGCCGGTCGCACGATTCACCTGCCCGATCTGGCGGCTTCGTTTGAGGCAGCTGTCTTTGACGTGCAGTACAAGAAGGCCAAAAACGCATTGCACGCTACCGGATGCAAGGAATACTGCATCGGTGGCGGCGTCTCGGCCAACCCGCATCTGCGCGAGATGATGATCAAGAAGCTTGGGCGTCAGGGGATTCGCGTAACGGTGCCGCCCTTGTCTGCCTGTACCGATAACGCAGCCATGATCGCGGAGGTCGCCCGCCGTAAATTCGACCGAGGAGAAATCTCGCCGTTCGACGTCGACGCCGATCCAAACATGACGCTGTAGTCGTACGGGTGCGGTCCTCGGCGCTGCCCGGGCGCCAACGGCCGCATATGAACTTTCCTGCTCTACAGTCCTGCGCAAGACGAAGGCCACATTAAGTGGCCTTCTTTGCGTGCGGAACTCGCGATAAACCTTATATCCGGCCCCGCTCCCGAGGGGCATCTCTCATGCAAAAACTTTTGTCTGGTAAAGTCCGAGGTCAGTGGCGTTTTATACCGAGAAATTCAAAAAAGTGGAAAATTCATTACATATTTGCGTTGACTTTAGGTAACTAAAGTTTCATACTCCTTTTCAACCACTGGGGGATGTGAACACGCACGGATCGTTCACATCATGATTGAAGAGGATTTCTTAGACATGTTCACGCATCAGCTAAACATTATCAGCGTAGTAATTATCTGATGCGGGTTAGCACATACAGCTAGCCCGTACGATAACGGGCGGCTGATGAAGATGAGGGCCGTCGAGCGCAACCGACGGCCCTCATTTTTTATGTCTGGGAAGTTCTTTTTAGAGGAGGAAATGTAATGAACGGAGTTTTGCTCATGGTTGTGGCCGCGGCGGTGCTCGCCTGCGGCTATCTGGGCTATGGCCGATGGCTGGCCAACAAGTGGGGCGTTGACAAAGAGGCCCTCACGCCGGCCAAGCGCATGAAGGACGGCAACAGCTTCTCGCCCGTCTCCGCCTTCACCGCGTTCTCGCACCAGTTCAGCTCGATCTGCGGTGCTGGCCCTGTTACGGGTACGATCGTCGCCATGGCCTTCGGCTGGCTTCCCGTCGTGCTCTGGGTCCTCGTCGGTGGCATCTTCTTTGGCGCCGTCCACGACTTTGGCGCCCTGTACGCCTCGATGAAGAACAACGGCAAGTCCCTGGCCCAGCTCATCGAGAAGTACATCGGCAAGACCGGCCGTCGCCTGTTCCTGCTGTTCTGCTGGCTGTTCTGCATCATCGTCATCGCCGCTTTCACCGACATGGTCTGCAAGACGTTCATGTTCACCCCGGCCGTTGACGCTTCTGGTGCTGCTACCGGTGCCATCGACTTCACCAAGTCCTATGCCGCTGGCTGCGCTGGCACCATCTCCATCCTGTTCACCTTCGTCGCCATGGCCTTTGGTTGGGCCCAGAAGAAGTTCAACCTCACCGGCGCTGCCGAGTTCGTCACCGGCGTGGTGCTCATGGTCCTTATGTTTGCCGTCGGCATGCAGTTCCCGGTCTACCTGGACAAGTTCCAGTGGTTCGCCGTCGTCATGGTCTACCTGGTCTTTGCTGGCGCCATGCCCATCCAGATGCTCAAGACCCCTCGCGACTACCTCACTTCCATCATGATGATCGTCATGATCGTCTGCGCTGTCCTCGGTATCGTCGTCCTGGGCGCTAACGGCCAGGCTACCATCACCGCTCCGGTCTTCACCGGCTTTAGCAATGCCTCGGGCATGATGTTCCCGGTCCTGTTTGTCTCCGTTGCCTGCGGTGCTCTCTCCGGTTTCCACAGCCTCGTTTCTTCTGGTACCTCCTCCAAGCAGGTCGAGAAGGAGCAGGACGCCGTCAAGGTCGGTTACGGCGCCATGATCGTCGAGTCCTTCGTCGGCATCCTTGCCATCATCGTCGCCGGCATCATGTTCTCCGACATGAACACCGCCGGTACCGGCGCCCTTAACGCCGGCGTCGCTTCCACCCCGTTCCAGATCTTCGCAGCTGGCATCTCCCGCGGTATGCAGGCCTTCGGCGTTGACGGCACGCTCGCAACCGTCTTCATGACCATGAACGTTTCCGCTCTGGCCCTGACCTCGCTCGATGCCGTCGCCCGCATCGCTCGCACCTCGTTCTCCGAGTTCTTTGCCCAGACCAACGACGCCCTGGCCATCGAGTCCAAGGCCGGCTACATGAAGGTTCTCGGCAACCCCTGGTTCGCCACGGTCGTTACCCTGCTTCCTGGCCTCGCCCTCGCCTTTGGCGGCTATGCCAACATCTGGCCGCTCTTTGGTGCTTCTAACCAGCTGCTCGGCGGTATGACCATGATCACCCTCGCCGTGTTCTGTAAGTGCACCGGCCGCAAGGGTTGGATGCTCTACGTGCCCGTCGCCTTCCTGCTCTGCTGCACCTTCACCTCGCTGGTCCAGAGCGCCATGGGCTGCATGACCGCCGTCCAGGCCTACGGCTTCTTCGGCACCATCCCGGCTACCGCCACCACGGCTGCCGTTTCCGTCGCCGCCACCAAGGGCCTGCAGCTCGTCTTTGCCGTCCTGCTGATGGTCCTGGGCCTCATCGTTGCCGTCAACTGCCTCAAGGAGTTCTTCGGCAAGGAGGCCGGTTCCATGCCCGACGAGGAGCCCGAGTGGTCCGAGATGGGCAAAGTCGAGTATGGCCGCGCCGCTGCCGCCGAGGCTCCCGCCGACGCCGAGGCTGCCAAGGCGTAATCGACCTGACGAGTTGAACGTCACATCTATACAACTCGATAAGACCGGGTCCGCGGCTGCGCGGGCTCGGTCTTTTTTCATTAGAGGCTTTAGCCTGTGCGGGGCGCGCAGCGCGCCGCATCAGAAACCACCCGCTATGCGGGTGGGGCCAAACGGCTTTACAAAGCCGCCCCCTCGCCGGACACTTGCGATTGTTCAGGCCGCAAGGAATC
>DBGEDL010000062.1:0-16031 GCA_048375035.1 Collinsella sp. | reverse complement strand
GGACCAGGTCTTCGGCGTTCATGCTGCCCCCATCATCGCGGTCTACGGGGTCAAAGATATGGCACCGTGGGGACACATGTATGTCAATCCTGGTCTAACAGAGCCTTATTTAAAGCCTACGGCGATTCTCTGTATAACCCTACCAACAAAATGGGCGTATGGGTCAGCGGTTTTTATGGGTCCGGTAAGTCACACTTTCTTAAAATCTTGAGCTATTTGCTTGGGAATCTCAATGTTGATGGGAAGCGCGCTATCTCTTTTTTTGATGGCAAGATTGCCGATCCGTTGGTGTTTGCTTCTATGGAGCACGCCTGTTCCGTTCCTACGCAAACCTTACTGTTCAATATCGACACCAAGGCGGGGTCGTGGAAGGGCGATAAGGCATCTGTTGCTGTTCTCTATGGATTCCAGCGCGTGTTTTATGAGGCGCGAGGGTTTTACGGCGTTAAGCCCAAGCTTGCTCAGCTTGAGGAGTACATCGATGAGATAGGTAAAACTCAAGAGTTTCGCGACGAATTTGAGCGTCTAACAGGAAATACATGGCTTGAAAATCGCAAGACCTATAGGTATAACAAGGCTTTTCGTAAGCTTCTTAAATCTGTTCTGGGCATGAGCGACGATGAAATTAGTGCATGGGTCTCTGCTCCTGATGACGAGCTTCTTCAGCCTGATGAATTTGCTCAAAAGGTTAAGGAGTACATTGACGCTCAGGCGGCTGCCAATGGTGGCGATTTTCGCTTGGTCTTCATGGTTGATGAGGTTGGCCAGTTTATTGCTAACGGCGGCAATTCGGATCGTCTGTTGAGTCTCCAGACGGTAGTCGAGGAACTTGGATCAGTTTGTGGTGGCCGTGTTTGGGTGATGGTTTCGAGTCAAGAAGACATCTACAATCTCGGTTTACCGGGCGGGCTGGATACGAGCATGTTCTCTAAGATCTTGGGTCGATTTGATACTCGCCTTTCGCTTTCCAGCTCCAGCGCTGACGAGGTCATTCAGCGCCGTATTTTGGAGAAGACCGCACCGGCGGCCGATGCGCTTGCCCAACTCTATAAGCAGGACTCCGCGGTCCTCAAAAACAACTTCACATTTGAAGGCTCGCGCGCCGATCTTGCGGGCTATGCCAACGCCAAGGAGTTTGTCGCCAGCTACCCGTTTGTAGGCTATCAGTTCAAGCTGCTGCCCGACGTCATGACCGAGGTGCGCAAGCACGGCGTCAAGGCCAAACACATGTCCACGGGCGAGCGCTCCATGCTGAGCGCTTTCCAGGAGAGTGCTCAGGCTATCCAGCATGAGCAGACCGGCGCTCTCGTGCCCTTCTGGCGCTTCTTCGACACAATCTCTAAAGACCTGGAGCACGGCATCATTCAGGTCGTCGTCTGCGCGGAGCGCGCAGCTGAAAACGCAGAAGGTCTTGAGAGCTACGATGTTCGGGTGCTTAAGCTCCTGTACTTGATCCGCTACATCGGCTACGTTAAGGCCTCGGTCGAGAACATCTCCATCTTCATGATTGATAGCCTTGACGTGGACAAGCGCGCCCTTAAGGACCGCGTCAAGGAATCCCTCGCCCGCTTGGAGCGCGAGAACTACGTTGCGCGCCAGGGTGATACCTACAGCTTCCTTACCGATGAGGAGCAGGAAATTGCACAGGAGATCGCGCAGACCCCGATCGACAACGCAAAGGTGATCGAGTCTATCAAGAAGCGCCTGTTCGAGAGCATCTACACTGCGCGCAAGCTCACCCGCGAGGCCAACGACTTCCCCTTTGACCGCTACGTGGATGGCTCGATTCATGGATCCAGCATGGGCGGTATGGAACTTTCCGTGGTGACCATGGCCAGTGACTTGGGCTGCGCCGACGATGCCGAGTTAGCATTGAAATCTGTGGATAAAGCCATCGTGGCCTTGAGCGACGAGGTGGATTATTGGACCCCACTCGTCAACGCCGCCAAGATTTGCATGTACGCCCAGACGCGCAACCTGCAGGAGTTACCGCCGAGCACCCGCCAGATTGTCGAGGCCAAAATGCGTGAGAAGGACTCTAACGAGAAAGAGGCTGACACCCTTTTGACCGAGGCGGTGCTTCATGCACGATGCGCCGTCAACGGGCGCATGGTTGAGGTCCGTGCCACCAAGCCTGCGCAGGTCTTCGACCAGGTGCTCGCGCAGTTGTGCGACGTAATCTTTGGTAAGGCTGGCTATATCGGCGCGCCGGTCGAGGGCGATTCCGATATCCGCTCCACGCTGGCGGGCAATATTCAAGCTGGGCTTGATGGCATGGACGCTGGGAATGCGCGCGCCCTCAAGGATGTCGAGGATTACCTCAGAGTGCAGCATCAGCGTCATTTGGATACCGCTATGGGTGATATTCAGCGCAAGTACCAGCAAAAGCCCTATGGCTGGCGCGAGGTCAATATCGCAAATGTGGTGGCGCAGCTTGTGGTTGAGCAACGCGCGCAAGTGCTGTTTGGCGGTCAGACGATCCAAGCCAACGACAATCGAATGGTGGCGTTCTTGCGCAAGGATGCCGATAAGGTGCAGGTGCGTCTACGCGTGCGTATGAGTGACCGTTTGCTGCGCGATACGGGCGATCTTATGCGTGACCTGTTTGACCTTGATACCGTGCCCTCCGATGAGGATAAGCTCGTGGCCGAGCTTAAAGAGCGCCTTGAGAGCCTTCGTCAAGCCTGCCTCGATATGGCGCACGGCTTCTATACGGGCATCAAACCGCTCTATCCGTATCCTGGCGAGAGTGAGTGCGAGAAGATGCGCTCTGAGGTCGTCGACGTTCTTAAGGACCAGAGCGAGTCCGAGGCGTTCTTGACCACGTTTACCAAGCACGAGGACCGTTTGCTCGATGCCAAGGATGATTTTGACAAGGTGGTTGAGTTCTTCGAGTCCAACCAACGAACGGCATTTGACCACGCCAAGGATTTCTTGAGCCGCACCGAGGGTATCGAGTATGCCTCCGATGACATTCCCAGCGCGGTGGAGAACGTGGCAAAGGTGCGCGAGATCCTCAAAGATCCCAAGCCCTACGGCCGCATTAAAGACCTTCAACCGCTTATGGATCCCGTCGAGGACGACATTAAAAAGCTGCTGGGCATCCGCCGCAATGAGCTTTTGCATCGCATCGAGAGCGATCTGCAAGACTTGCAGGCACAAGCAGAGAGCCAAAAGGGCTTTGTCAAACAAGCCAAGGATGCCATAGCAGACGCCGGCACCAAATACGAGTCGTTCAAAAACCGTGCCCACAGCGCTCAAAGCCTCAATGAGCTGAGCGTTGCCGCGACTAACTGGGGCAATTGGCTCAGCGCAGCAACCAACGGGATGTACGACGCTGTGGATGCGGCCCGCATACGTATGGACAACGAGCGCCGCACCACCGAAGTCACGAGTACGGGTGAGGTGGTCAAGAAAATCTCCAACAAGGGCGTTGCGTCGTCAGCGCCCACGCCTGCGCCCGTGCCCCAGCGCAAGATCAAGACCGTGCGCCGAGCCGATCTGGTCAAGCCGAGTCGTCTCTTGTCCACAGAGGACGTGGAGCGCTATGTGGACGACTTGCGCTCCCGCCTTATGCAAGCACTCGCTGCAAACGACGAGATTCGTATCAACTAGCCCGCAGAGCCACTGGCGCCAAAGCGCGCACCGGTGGTTTATGGCGTTTAGAAAGGCTCATCAACCATGAACGATTCTGCTCTTAAGAGCTTCTGCACTTGGGCCCGCACGGAGCTCATCAAAGGCGTGGAGGCGCAGATGGTGCGCTACGGCATCACCGAACCTGCACCTGCGCCCACTGGGTCCGAGACCGTCAACGGCCTGCCCCTAAGTCCGGCTGAGGTCGAGCAACGCGACGAACTGCTGCGCATGCAGGCAGGGGTGGGTCACGAGGCGCTGCACGACCGTGCTGCCTACACCTGGTTCAACCGCATCGTGGCCATTCGCTTCATGGATGCACGCGGATGGCTTCCCAGCCGTATGCGCATGCTAAGTCGTGCGGACGGCAGCCATGGCAGCGAGGCCGTGGAGAACGCACTGGACGTGGAAATAACGACGGTCGATACCGATCGCATAGCCGAACTCAAGATGGCGGGCTTGGATGAACCGCTGTGGCGTTACCTGTTTGTGGCTCAGTGCGAGGAACTTGCCGATTGCCTGCCAGGCGTCTTTGAACGCGTGGGCGGAGCCATGGAACTGCTGCTGCCCCAGGGCCTCATGATGTCCGATGGCGTGGTGGGCAAGCTCAACGCCGTCCTCGCTGACGAGGACTGGCGCGAGGGCGTGACCGTTCTGGGTTGGATGTATCAGTACTACAACGCTGACGTTAAAGACGAGTTCTTCAAGTCCAAGCGCAAGGCAGCGGCGGAGGACATCGCGCCCGCCACGCAGCTCTTCACCCCCGAGTGGATCGTGCGCTATATGGTCGAGAACTCGCTCGGCCGTCTGTGGATGCTCAACAATCCGGGGAGTTCGCTACGCGAGCGCATGGAGTATTACATCGAGCCCGATGCTGAGCACGAGGACTTCATCCGCATTTCGAGTCCCGAGGAGATAACCCTCTGCGACCCCGCATGCGGCTCGGGCCATATCTTGGTCTATGCGTTTGAGCTGCTCTTCCATATGTACGAGGAGCGCGGCTATCGTGAGCGCGAGATTCCCGAGCTCATTCTTACTAAAAACCTTGCAGGTATGGAAATCGATTCCCGCGCGGCACAGATCGCGGAGCTGGCGCTTGCCATGTGCGCCCGCGAGCACGACCGTCGCTTCTTTAGGCGTGGCGTTCGCGCCGACGTTACCGTGCTCTCGAGCATCCCGCTAGGGGAGGACGAGCTGCCGGGTAACAAGAAGCTCGCCGAGGAGCTGAGTCATTTGGGCGAGATCGGTTCGCTGCTCAATCCCTCAGAGGACGAGATCGACGAGCTCAAGGCTGCCGTCGCGAGTTGTTCCGATGACCTTTTTGCCGCTACGGCCAAAACTAAGCTCGAAAGCGCTGCCGCCATCTGCGAGAAGCTGTCCCGTCGTTTTATCTGCACCGTTGCGAATCCTCCGTATATGGGCAGCAGCAGCTTTAACCCCTTCATGTCCAAGTGGGTCAAGAAGAACTACCCCGACGTGAAGAGCGACCTGTTCTCCAGCTTTGTCGTTCGCATGTTCAATCTCGCCAAGGACCACGGCGAGTGCGGCGTCATGTCGCCTTTCGTCTGGATGTTCATCGGAAGCTATGAGAAGCTCCGCAACGAGATTATCGACAACAGAACGCTGACTTCGCTCATTCAGCTCGAGTACTCGGGCTTCGCCGGCGCGACCGTGCCCATCTGCACCTATACGTTCCACAACTCGTTCATCAAGGGCTACAAGGGCGGCTACGTGCGCCTTTCGGACTTCGTTGGTGCTGCCGTTCAGGCTCCGAAGGCCCTCGAAGCGATCCGAAACCCCGACTGCGGCTGGTTCTACCGCCGCGACGCCGAGACCTTCAAACAGATTCCCGGCACCCCCATTGCCTACTGGGCCAGTGATGCCCTTGTTGAATCATTCTCAAAAGGAAAAAGGCTCGATGCTATTGCTACTCCGCGTCAGGGCTTGGCGACGAGTGATAATGGCCGCTTTTTGAGGAAATGGTGGGAAGTGGCGCCTTCCAACACATCGCGAGATTGCGGCGGCAGGTCCGAGGCAAAGCAGAGTGGTTCCCGCTGGTTCCCGATTATTCGGGGCGGCTCCTATCGAAAGTGGTGGGGTGACTACGACGAGGTGGTTAATTGGTTTGATGACGGTCGGGAGATGAAGGAAGCGATTCTGGCCAAGTATACTTATCTCTCTACACCTGATTTTGTAATCAAGAACCAGGGCGACTACTTCAAGCCTGCGGTTTCCTGGTCTAAAATTTCTTCCAGCCTTGCTTCCTTTAGGTTTGCGCCTCGAGGGATGCTATTTGAGGTAGCTGGTGCATGTCTTTTTGCGGAGCCGAACGAGCTTCGATACATCCAGGCTTTCTGCAACTGTTCCATTGCCGAAATTGATTTGGCGTTTATGTCGCCGACTCTAAACTTTGAGGTAGGCCAAATCGGTCAGTTGCCGATTATCCAAGATGAG
This sequence comes from Collinsella sp., assembly GCA_048375035.1. Classification (GTDB taxonomy): domain Bacteria; phylum Actinomycetota; class Coriobacteriia; order Coriobacteriales; family Coriobacteriaceae; genus Collinsella. The sequence continues at coordinate 9,944 of DBGEDL010000062.1, read as the reverse complement.
GATGCCGAACCGACTGTCTGCTCACTCGTTGAAGACTCTCGCTCAATTTCAAAGGCGGACTACGATTCGTTTGAAACCTCCTGGGATTTTAAACGTAATCCTCTTGTCTAGGTGATCGTCATGGCTGAAAAGAAGAGGCACAAGCCTGTCGATAAGACTAAAATTGAATATGTCGAACCTAAGCCAAGCTGGATAAAGGCTGTTAAGGTTAATGACCCTAATGACGTCATGGGTTCTATTATTCAGTTTTTTCTGGTTGAATCTCCTTGTAAAGGTGTGAGTAGCAGAGGGATATCGCTTCTCGATTATGGATGGGCCGATAGTGTTCCTCCTAAATCCGGGTACCTTCACCGAAGATTATTGGAAGTGGCCAATCTCTGCGATGGGTCGACGCTATTTACGGCCACACGAAAAGAAGAGATGAAAAATAGGTTTGTTGAAGCTGGTATGCCTGGCAATTTTGCTTCAACCTGTATCTCAAATCGCGTCGTGGCGCTCATCAACAGCAATTTTGTGCTTGATTTATTTCGGATTATTAGAAATTCGTTGGCACATTGTCGCTTTCAATTGGTCGAAAAGAACGGTGTAGATTTCATTGCTTTTGAAAACGGTATACCAGGAAAAGATCTCATTGGAGCGGATTCATTTGAGGTGAGTTCTCGTTTATTTCTTAAATGCAGCACTCTCATTGATTGGATTGCTGTGGTTAAGTCCGAGGCCATATATGAGACGGAAGAAATTGCCCGCAAGAAAGAGGCTTCAGAACGGGAGTGGGAAAACAAACGTCAATTGGTTTTGTCTCGAATATCGAGTGGGTCCTACTCAAATAAAGATGATCTCGGGAAGGACTGTGAGTTATCTAAGCGTAATTTAGATGAATTACTTGGCGAGCTGAAGGCCCAAGGGCTTATTGCTTATTCACGTTCTAATCGAAAATGGGAACTTACTGGTGACGCAAATCCATGAGTAAGAGATGTTTCATCTTTGATTGCAAAGAACGGTGTGTCGAATGAGCTTCTAATGTTTTTTATCGCAAAGAGACTCGCTGTCTCTCGGATGTGACCTTTTAAATGAAATCAGTCGGCGTTTTAAATGAGAGGGCGGTCAAATATGGCCACTTTACTTCAAGATAAATACGAGGCCCGCAAGGCCGAGGTCAATGCTCGCTTCGAGCAGCTTCGCACTAACGAGGAAGAGCTCAACCGAATCTTTGCCAAGATCTACAACATGGAGGGTGAGGTGCCCATCGAGGTCGAGGATAAGTACGTTTCGGTGGCGCGTATCTTTGATACCGCCGATGAGATCCCCGAGAGCTATAAGGGCAACAAATACGTGCGCACTAAGCGCGATGAGATTACCTCGCTCATAAGCTATGCCGTGGGCTGCATGTTTGGCCGCTATTCGCTGGATGTGGACGGGCTGGTCCTGGCCGATCAGGGCGCCACAGTCGATGACTATCTGGCCAAGATGCCCAACTCTGATCATGTGACCTTTATGCCCGATAGCGATAACGTGCTGCCCATTACCGATGACGAGTACTTTGACGACGACATCGTGCGCTACTTTATCGACTTTGTGCGCACCGTGTATGGCGAGGAGACGCTTGAGCAGAACCTGGCCTTTATTGCCGAGGCACTCGGCGGCAAGGGTACCTCGCGCGAGGCAATCCGCACCTACTTTTTGAAGGACTTCTTTAAGGACCACTGCCAGACCTATAAGAAGCGCCCCATCTACTGGCTGTTCGACAGCGGCAAGAAGAACGGCTTCAAGTGCCTTGTTTACATGCATCGCTACCAGCCTGACCTATTGGCTCGCATCCGCATCGACTATGTGCATGAGCAGCAGGAGCGCTACCGTGCCCAGATCGGGTATGCCAACGATGCCCTTGTCAGTGCCGAGCGCGGCGAGCGCGTGCGCTTGGATAAGCGCATCAAAAAGCTCAACGACCAGCTCAAAGAGACCATTGCCTACGAGGAGAAACTGCACCACTTGGCAGACCAGATGATTAAGATCGACCTGGATGACGGCGTCAAGGTCAACTACGCCAAGTTTCAGGATGTGCTGGCGAAGATTAAGTAACTGCAGATACGGTAAGGATATTCATGCCCAAGATAGATGTAGAAGAACAGCTCAAGCTGCGATTTTTGCAGCCGTTGTCCTCATGCGCGCCGCGCCGTGTTGTGGTTTGGCACGATGCGGACGGCGAGTTTGCTCCTGAGTTTGAGCGATTGGCTGCCGAGGGTTTCGACGGCGTGGGGGGCGATGCCGGCGTAATGCCTGCTCACGGTGACTTTGAGCGCCCGGTGCGCTTTGTTGAGGCCTGCGAGGGCCGTATGTTTGCCGTCAAGAAACTCATCAACCGCGATGACCTTGCGAGCGATATCTTGCTGTATCGCCGTTGCCCGCGCGGCAGGCTTGAGGGTGATTGGCTTGCCGATGTTGAGCTGTATGCCGATCAGTTCCAGGCTGACTATCTTTCGCTTTTGGCCGATCAGCTGGGCATCGAGAATATCGACGCCGTGCGCGAGAGCCTGCGCGAGCACAAGACGTTCTTTGATGCCAAGACCCGCTGCGCTAAGTTTGCCGCGTGTGTTCCGCATGCCTCGGGCGCATCCGATATCGAACTCGGCATCCTTACGGTGATTTTTGGCGGTAAAGAGCCTGGTGACGCGCGCCCCGCGTTTGTGCTGCGTGGCTGTATGACCATGCTGCTGCACGAGGGTCCCGAGGCGCTGGCCGAGTTGGTGGACAAGTACTGCGTGCGTGATGTGCTCTCTGCCTTCATCGTGCGTTGCTATGGGTTTGATGGGCCGCTTTACGAGCGTGACTCATTGCTTATGCTTGCATCCCATGTGCTTCTTACGGCGGCATCCACCGCGCTTCCCGAGGGAGCGCTCAAGGGGCTTGAGAGCCATGTGGCTCCCGCCTATGGGCCCTATTGCCTTGAGGCGGTGCGTACGTGGGACCAGGCCGCCGATACCCAGGCATCGAGCGAGGACCTATTTGAGATTTGCCGTTTGGTTGAGGACGCCCGCGGACTCTTTGCACGGTTCGAGACCTTGCCGATCGATGTACTGACCTCGCTTGATGTGTTTCCGTGCGTCAATGAGGCTGTGCTCTCGCAGCTGTTCTGCTCGTTTGCGCAAGGTGCAGACCGTGTTGAGGATGCGCGTGCCTTTGCTGCGCGCCGTTGCGACCTAAGCTGGTACCGTCGTGTCGAGAACTACTTTGACCTGCTTGCCGCTGTGGCCGATATGTGTGCGTTTAGGCAGGCGCACGCGGGCGGGTTCCATCTGGCGCAGCCCCAGCAGGTGTGGGATGCCTACACGTCCGATTGGTATGCCATGGATGCCGCCTATCGTCATATGTGCACCGCGTATCTGCGGGCGCGCTCCGTCGAGTGCGATGTGCTCGAGGAGCCCACCCGCGCTGTGGCGGACTGGGCGGAGAATCTCTACAGCAACTGGTTCTTGGCGGATGCCAATGCCTGCTGGACATCCGCTGCGCAAGGGGAGTGGGCCGATTGCGGCTACATCGAGGGTCCCGAACGGCAGGATGAGTTCTACTGGCATGTGCTGCCCACCTTTGTGGGCTCTGCTAAAACGACGGTCGTTATCGTGAGCGACGCGCTGCGCTATGAGGTGGCCTGCGGCGTCGCGGCGCTGCTCGAGCGCGAGCGCGGCGGCAACGTCAAGGTTTCTAGCATGCAGGCGGTCTTTCCCTCCATTACAGAGGTGGGCATGCCCGCGCTGCTGCCGCATCAGGCGCTTGGGCTTGCAGCGGATGGTTCGTTTGTGCTGGCTGACGGCAAGCCCACCGCAACGACTCCGCAACGCGAGGCCGTGCTTACCCATGTTGAGCCTACGGCCCGCGCTTTGCGCTCGAGCGCATACCTCAACATGGCGGGAACCGAGCGTAAGGCGCTGCTCAAGGACTCAAGACTTGTCTACCTCTATCACAACAAGATTGATGCCACGGGCGAGAAGGCCGCTACGCAGGATGACGTCTTCGATGCCTGTACGGACACCGTAGAGGAGCTTGCCGCGTTGGCGCGCCGCGTGTGCACCGACGCCCCGGGCGCGCGTGTTGTTATAACGGCGGATCACGGCTTTATCTACACGCGCCGGGAGCTCAGCGAGTGTCAGATGCTCGGCAAGCCAGATCTTCCCTTCCTTGACGCTCCCGTCATGCACGGCAAGCGTCATCTGGTGGTGCCCAACGAGGCCGTGGCCAAGCTTTCGGACGAGGTACGCGAGGTGTTTGTTAATGTTGACATGGGACGTTTGGGTGCCGGCTTTGAGGGGTTTGCCCCGCGCGAGAACGTGCACTTCAAGCGTCCCGGTGGTACTAACAACTACGTCCACGGCGGCATGAGCCTGCAGGAGCTTTGCGTGCCCGTTATTGGATTTTGGCGTGTGCGCTCGGGTTCCAAGGACTTTGTCGACACGCGCGCGGCGACGTTGCGCGTGCTAAGTGAGGGGCGCCGGGTGACCAACTCGCTCTTCTCGCTCAACTTGATCCAGGAAGAACCAGCCCAAGGCAAGGTCTTGCCGTGCGAATACGAGCTGGTGTTTACCGATGCAAGCGGCAACGAGGTGAGCGATACGGTCAAGGCGCATGCTAACAAGACTTCTGTTAATTCGCAGGAGCGCGTAGTGCATGCCAAGTTTGCGCTGCGTGCGGCGGATGGATTCTCGGCAAAGGGTCCGTACTATCTGGTCTGCCGCGAGCGCGAGACGGGCAAGATCGTTTGGCGCGAGACGTATACCATTGCCGTTTCGTTTGCCCCTGTTGCTGACTTTGGTTTTTAGGAGTGTGCCCTATGTTTGATAGCCATGACGACGATCTGTGGGAAGTTCCCTCGATTGATGTGAGCGTGCCAGTGGATGCTGCGGCGGTTGTGGAGGCTGCGGCGCCTGCCCCGGAGCCCGTTGAGGCCGCGGTGACCGGCGAGGAGCCGGCGGAGCCTGCGGCGCCCGCCGAGGGTGAGTCCCCGACCGATGGCTATGCTCAGGCTGTGGCCGAGGCTCCCGAGGATGAGGGCTACGACATGGATGGGCTGGACGGCAAGCTGCTCGAGCACTTTGGCGGCAAGATCGTGCGCAAGGACCTGACGGCCCTTATGAAGCGCGGCGCCAACGTGCCCACTTTTGTGCTGGAGTATCTGCTGGGCATGTACTGCTCAACTGACGACGAGGATGCCGTGGCAGAGGGTTTGGAGCGCATCCGCAGGATCCTCACCGATAACTACGTGCGTCCCGACGAGTCCGAGCGCATTAAGTCCAAGATTCGCGAACTGGGCCGCTTTACCATCATCGACAAGGTGACGGCCAAGCTCGACGAGTACAAAGACATCTACGTGGCATCGTTTGCCAATCTGATATCGAGCCGTTTGTGATGCCGGCCGAGTATGTGCGCGACTATTCCAAGATTCTGCAGGGTGGCATTTGGTGCATTATGAGCATCGAGTATCGTCACCCCTTGGATGAGGAAGACGAGTTTGGCATGGAGGTCTTTGGCGACGATGCGCCGCGCCGCTCCAAGGCCAAGCGCAAAAAGCGCGGGCCCGAGGACTCTCCGTTTAGCGTGGCGTCGCTCACGCCCATTCAGATGCCCAACCTGGACCTGGATGCCATGGTCGAAGAGCGCCAGTATTTCTCGCGCGACGAGTGGCTCAACATGCTGCTGCGCTCCGCTGGCTACGAACCCAGCGAGCTTTCCGAGAAAGAGCGCCTGCACTTTATCGAGCGTATGGTGCCGCTCATCGAGCGCAACTACAACCTGTGCGAGCTGGGTCCCCGCGGTACCGGTAAGAGCCACATCTACAAAGAGGTCTCGCCCTACGCCATTTTGCTTTCGGGCGGCCAGACCACCACGGCCAACCTGTTCGGCCGTATGAACTCCATGCGCGCCGACCGCGTGGGCTTGGTAGGTCACTGGGACTGCGTGACGTTCGACGAGGTCGCCGGCATGCGGTTTAAGGACACCAACGCCGTGCAGATCATGAAGGACTACATGGCGAGTGGCAGTTACGCACGCGGCCGCGATCAGATTAACGCCGACGCCTCCATGGTCTTTGAGGGCAACATCAACGACACCGTGCAAAATGTCCTTAAGACCACGCACCTGTTTGATCCGTTCCCGCCGGAGTTTAACAACGATTCGGCCTTCTTCGACCGTATCCATTACTACCTGCCGGGCTGGGAGATTCCCAAGATGCGCTCGAGCCTGCTGACCGGGCATTATGGCCTGATCACCGACTGTTTGTCGGAGTTTTGCAAGGAGATGCGCCGCAAAGACTTTACGCACCATATCGACCGGTATTTCCGCTTTAACAGCGACTTTAACAAGCGTGACGAGATTGCCGTGCGCAAGACCTTTAGCGGCCTTGCCAAGCTGCTGTTCCCCGACGAGGCCATGGACAAGGACGATGTGCGCTGGCTGCTGGACTACGCCATCGAGGGCCGTCGCCGCGTCAAGGAGCAGCTCAAGATTATGGCGGGCGTCGAGTTTATCGACGTCAACCTGGGCTATATGGATGCCGACAACCCGCAGGACGTGCACGTGGTGCGCGTGCCCGAACAGACCGAGGACACGCTGATTCCCGACGGGCCGCTGCTGTCCGGCCACGTATTTGGCGTGGGCAGGTCGCAGGGCGGCGAGGTTGCCGTATACAAGCTGGAGAACAAGGCCGTTGCCGGCGAGTGCAAGTTTAAGTACGAGGGCGTGGCCTTTAACAAGCCAGTGCGCGATACGCTGGAAGCCGCGTTCGACAACTTTGTGAACCTGGCGAACCGCGTGGCGCCGGGCATGCACATTGGCTCCAAGGACTACCTGCTGTTTTACAACGACCTGCAGAGCAAGGGCCTGTCCGAGGAAGTTTCGCTCGCCGAGTTTGTGGGACTTTGCTCTGCGGCGTGCAACCGCCCGGTGATGCCTGCGCTGGCGATTCCGGGAATCTTGCGCATGTCGGGCTCTATGGACGAGATCCGCGGGCTCGAGGACATTATGCGCGTGGCCAAAAACGCCGGCGCCAAGCGCGTGATTTTGCCGCTGAGTGCCATCGCGGGCCTGCAGAGCGTTTCGTCCGAGATTATCTCGGGCTTGAGCCCGGTGTTCTACATGGATGGCGATCCGGTTGATGCCGCGAAGAAGGCGCTAGATCTGTAGGAGTGCGGGCGTGCGGGCTTGCGTGCGCGTGGGCCCGCGGGCGTGTTGGCGTGTTCGAGTAGGGAGGCTTTGCCATGGCGGGTGAGCGTTCTGTTGGCGAGTTGCTCGACGAGCTGTTTGGCTTTGAGTCGGTGGCCAAGCGCCAGGCCGCGCTTGAACGGTACGATCGCGGGGAGTTGGTGCGAAAGGCGCGCTCCCACGAGCTGCTGGGCGTGCTTAGGGACGTCGAGGCTGCCGAGCGCGCTGCGCGCGAGTCTGCCGTACGGGCTGTTGACGGGTATGTCCGTCGTGTTGAGGGCGCTGCGCTTGCACACGCTCGCAAGCAGGCGGGCATTGTTGGTCCGCTGCGGATGGAGCGTCGCTATGCTGCCTTTTTGCGTATGGAGGACAAGGCCGAGCTGCTGGTCCGTTTGGAGCAGACGCTTGCGTTTATCGAGGTAAAGCTGCGCGCCAATACGGCGGACAGGGTTCGTGCGGCGTACGATGCTGCGGGGGCTATGGTGCTGCTGGACGTGGCGCGTCTGAGTGACGTGCGCATTGTGGATGCCGTGCCCCTAGATGTCGATCTGCTGTGCACGCAGCTGGAGCAGTTGCGTTGTGCCGCCGACGCAACGGACCTTGCGGGTATGATCACGGCGACGTTTGAGTCTGAGCTGAGCGCGACCGGGCCGCAGGGCACTGACGGGTTTGCGGGCGATGTTGCTGGTGACGTGGCGTTGGAGCGTGAGCTTACCAACGTGCGCGGCGCTGCGCAGCGAGCACGCTTGGCGTCACAGGCATATCGGGCCGAGCGCGCCGCCCGCGTCGCGGGGAGCACGGTGGAGCCGGTATCGTTGCCCGAGCCTGCGTGCGTTGCGATCGAGACTGCGTGCGATACCGGAGAGCTTTCCGAGTTGCTCACTCAGGTTAAGAAGTTGTTTGAGACCTACCGTCGTGTTGTTGCCGACGGCGGGTTGTTCTGTGCGTTTGGCTCTGACTCGCCGCATGGGATTTGCCGCGGCAGTAGCTATATCGACTACGATCCTCGGCTTGACGAAGATGTGTTGGTGGGCGAGTACGACGGTGCTACCAGGCACGATGTTCGGCGTGAGGTTGCGATTCCGGAGCTGGTGGATGAGGCTTCTGCCGAGGGCGGCGATTCACTCAAGGTTGCCGTGGCGCGCATGCGCGAGTTTAACGGGCGTCGCTACGATGGTGTGCTGGATGAGGATCCTGTGCGCCATGTGAATGCGTTTTGGTATGGACTCAAAAAGCTCGGCCAGTATTGTGAGGCCGCCGTGCGCGTGGATGAGCGTGCTTGGGATTGCTTTATCGATAAGGTGCAGTTCGCCTACGATGAGCCCGTGGGGCGTTTGGCTGCGCAGATGGACGACAAACAGGCGGCGGCTTTTGTTGCTGCCGTGGATGTGCTCGGCGTTGATGGGTAAGGTCCTGGTCTGGTAGGAGGCTACACCATGAAGATTGACGTTGATGTAGACCAGCTGCGCGAGAGCCTGCTCGACCGCGCGGGGTCTGCGGCGGGCGTGGGCTTTCCGGCCGCCATGCTCGACGCGATGGATATCGAGGACGAGTCGCCCCAAGAGCTCCTAGCCCGAGCCGAATGCGAAGGCCTCGACCTCCGCGACTTTGCCGTCGATGACGACTGCGGAGCGTCTGACGACTGGTGACCCCGGGTCAGTTCATCCTTTTCTTCCTGAGATATAAGAGAAATCCCTTTTTGAACGTCCTTCGGGTTCCAAAAAATAGCCGATCAGTCTTTGTATCTTCCTTGCTGTCAAACTTGATAGCCGTTAGCTCGATCGTACAGATGTAGTCAGCAACTTGGAATAGCCGGTAGGCTCGTGGTGTGGCTTCTCGGTATACGATGACATCCCTTGCTAGAACGTACTCAAGCGCAGAATGAATGACCTCCGTTACAATCGGTTGGCCGTTGTCGTAGTAAATCTTAACGGTGTCGTATCGCTGGAAGAATTCCAGATGGTCGAAAAGTTCAACTGTGAGGTCTCGCCTCATTCTCTCCGCGAGACCGTTTTGGTTGCCGGCGAATTCGCTCATTCGGTATTGCAGACAGAGATAGCGTATGGGGAGATGCTGAATGAACGCGCGAAATGCGCTCAACATGTGCCTTCGCTGCTCCTTGGGAAGATCTTTGTAGTCGTCGTTTCCATTCAGTAGGGGTCCTGCATGAAAAGGCGTATTGGGAAGCGAGGACTGCGACAGGGCGCGCTCGTAGCGGTCAATGCGTTCAACGATTGCATCGTTTTGATCGTGAAAAACGAGGGTGACGAGGTAGTAGTTGGAGACGCCTCCGAGGTCGCCAGATACGTCAACAAAGACGGAGAGTTTGCTCATGATGAGCCTCCATTTTTGCAAAAAAAATGCCGGGGGTAAGACCCCGGCTCTTGGAGGCCCCTCTTTTGGAGGGAACCGTATTCTTTATACCATGAGATAAGGGGTGCTTTCAAGTAATATTATCATAAGCAAACATATGTTCGTCAAACTACCTGCGAAAAGTCCTTAGCCGTCCAGAGGTGGGTAGAGCGGCTCGTAAATTGCTGACGCAATGGGCCGGCGTTTTCCCGAGAAGTATTTAGTCTTGACTCGCATAAAAAATGCCGGGGGACATCCCCCGGCTTTTTTCATTAGAGGCTTTAGCCTGTGCGGGGCGCGCAGCGCGCCGCATCAGAAACCACCCGCTATGCGGGTGGGGCCAAACGGCTTTACAAAGCCGCCCCCTCGCCGGACACTTGCGATTGTTCAGGCCGCAAGGAATC
>DBGEDL010000061.1:0-18861 GCA_048375035.1 Collinsella sp. | reverse complement strand
GACCAGAAGCGCCCCCGTTCGTAGCTCCGAAGGAGCAGAACGGGGGCGCTTCATTGGTCGAGGACGTTTTCAAAACCAAGCCCGGCCCCGGCCGGAAGGACCACAGACGCTACAGGTTCTTGACACCCATCGCGCGCATGGCGTTCAGGATGGCGATGATCGCCACGCCTACGTCGCCGAACACGGCAAGCCACATATTGGCGATACCCAGCGCTGCCAGCACAAGGATCAGCAGCTTGATACCCAGCGCAAAGATGATGTTCTGCCAAACAATCGCCATGGTCTTGCGCGCCACACGGATGGCACGGGCGATGTTGGACGGCTTGTCATCCATCAGCACGACGTCCGCCGCCTCGATAGCAGCGTCGGAGCCCATGGCACCCATGGCAATGCCCACATCGGCGCGGGTGAGCACGGGCGCATCATTGATGCCGTCGCCGACAAAGGCGAGCTTGCCCTTGCCGCTTTCGGCCGCGAGCAACGCCTCAACACGCTCGACCTTATCGCCCGGTAGCAGCTGCGCGTGGAACTCGTCGAGACTGAGTTGCTTGGCCACAGACGCCGCAACGTCCTCGCGGTCGCCCGTGAGCATGACGGTGCGCTTGACGCCGGCGGCGTGCAGGTCGCGAATCGTTTGCTCGGCATCGGCCTTAACGGTGTCTGCAATCACGATGTGGCCGGCGTATACGCCGTCAACGAGCACATGCAGAATCGTTCCGATGACCTCGCAATCGGGCGCTTCGACTCCGGCCGCGGCGAGCATCTTTGCGTTGCCAACGACGACGTGCTTGCCGTCGATGGTTGCCGTCACGCCATGGCCCGCGTCGTTGGTGGAGTCGCTTACGCGCTTGGGATCGACCTCGCCCTGGTAGGCGACACGCACGGACTGCGCGATGGGGTGATCGGAGAACGACTCCGCAAGGGCTGCGACCTCGAGCAACGACTGCTCAGTATAGCCAGCCTTGGGGTGCACCGCGACCACCGAGAACGTGCCGTTGGTGAGGGTGCCCGTCTTGTCAAAGACGACGGTGTTCACGTCGGCGAGCGTCTCGAGGTAGTTAGAACCCTTGATGAGAACGCCCAGCTTGGACGCGCCGCCGATGCCGCCAAAGAAGCTGAGCGGGACGCTGATCACTAACGCGCACGGGCAGCTGACGACCAGGAAGGTCAGGCCGCGCAGGATCCAATCGGACCAAGCGCCAGTCACCAGGCCGCCGCCAAGCGCGAGCACCGCGGCAGCGCCAGTGACGGCGGGCGTGTAGACGCGGGCGAAGCGCGTGATGAAGTTCTCGGTGCGCGCCTTCTTTTCGCTGGCATTCTCTACGAGTTCCAGGACGCGCGCGACGGTGGATTCGCCAAACGGCTTGGTGGTGCGCACGTGGATGAGGCCCGTCATGTTGATGCAGCCGCTGATGATATCGTCGCCGGACTTGGCGGGGCGGGGGACTGACTCGCCCGTGAGTGCGGCGGTGTCGAGCTGGGTTTCGCCCTCGACGATGACGCCGTCGATAGGCACGCGCTCGCCCGGCTTGACCACGATCACGGTGTCGACCGCGATGTCATCGGGGAAGACCTGTTCGAGTGTGCCGTCGGGTTGCTCGACGTTGGCGTAGTCGGGTGCGATGTCCATCATGGCGCTGATCGATTTACGGCTCTTGCCCACGGCGTATGCCTGGAACAGCTCGCCGACCTGGTAGAACAGCATGACGGCGGCACCTTCGGCCATGTGCGGATCGGTGTCGGGGAAGAGCACCATGGCAAACGCGCCGATGGTCGCGACGGCCATGAGGAAACTCTCGTCGAAGGCCTTGCCGCGGCGGATGTTATTGAATGCCTTTTGCAGTACGTCGTAGCCGGCAATCAAAAACGGCACGAGGAACAGCACAAAGCTGGCGTAGGTGTCGCCCGGGGTGCCGAATGCGGCGGTAAGGGTGCCGAACTCATCGAGGGCGTACACCACGGCAAAAATGCCCAGCGCTACCAGGATGCGGTTGCGCTTATGCTCGAGTGATTCTTTTTTCTTGCGCTTCTTCTTTTTCTTTTTGGGGTCGGCGGTGGCCATGACTCGTATCCTCCCATTTGAATGTATGAACACTCGCTCATATAATTTCGCGAGCAAAGGCCGCGGCAAGCGCGGCCTTGCAGGTTGGCGTAAACCTGGGCTAGAGAATGATCTCGCAGTCAGGCTCGGCGTCGGCCGTAAACTCTACAACGCGGTTGAGCACCTCGTCGAACTCGGCGTCATCGGCCTCGAGCGTCAACTTCTGGGTCATAAAGTTGACGGACACGGATTTGACGCCCTCGAGCTTGGCCAGCTCGTCCTGAAGCTCGCGCGCACAGTTGGCGCAGTCGATCTCGTCGAGCTTAAACTGCTTTTTCATGGTGGGTTCCTTTCCCTGTTTTGCGGCTTGGGTGCAGGCCGCGCTGGTACCGTGGTTGGTTGCTATTCGCAGATGTGGCTCATGCCTTGGTTGAGCATGGTGTAGACGTGGTCGTCGGCGAGCGAGTATAGGATATTGCGCCCGTCGCGCCGGAATTTAACCAGGTGCGACTGCTTGAGTGTGCGCAGCTGGTGCGACACCGCGGACTGCGAGGTTTCGGTCGCTTCGGCGATGTCTGCCACGCAGAGCTCGCGGCCCATGAGGGCATAGAGGATCTTGATGCGCGTGGTGTCGCTGAAGACCTTGAACAGGTCGGCGAGGTCGTAGAGAAGCTCCTCGTCGGGAAGGTCCTCGGGCGAGCAGGTGGTGGGGATCGCGGGTTCGGTGGCCTCGATGTCGGGTTTCGTTTCATCAACGCGGATGCTCATTGCAATATCCTTTCATATGAACATACACTCATATAACTTGCTTCCAATTATATGAGTGTATGTTCATATGTCAATGACGTTCAGGTAATTCGTTGCACAAAATGATGGGGAATAGTGGACGAGATCCCGGAGTGAGCGGTTTTGATAGCCGATGCCGGGGTGGGTGCCCCTGAGCCGTGCAAAAATTGGAGTATTCTGTAACGATAGGGGGTCCGTTAATTTATTGCAGGCCATATAATGCAGTTCAAGAGTTATCTTAGGGTGTTAATCCGATGAGTTCTTCCTCAAATGTTGCCTAACGCTCTCACGCAAGAGTGATTTCGCTTCACATTTGGATCCACTCGAGGGTGATAGACACCCGGCTCTGCTGAATACTCGCAATTTTGCACGTCGCTAAGGTGCCCACCTTGTTAGCCGGTCTAGCTTCCGGCCCCGAAGATCCTGCCCTCGGGCGCGAGGCTGCTTGTTTGGGCAAATGATGGGCTGTCGGATTCGACTGTCTGCATGTCATCGATTGCCGGAACTTCATTAATTGTCGGGTCATCCAGCGTGATGCCTTCGAGTGTTGCTTTTTCGAGGTCGATTCGTTGACGATCTTCGGAATCCTGGCGGAGCTGCTTCTGAATTCGCTTTTTCTCTTCTATAAACCTTCTGAGTACAAACTGTCTCAGGTCCTCTTGCATGATTTGAAAGTCTTTTGGCAGACGCGAGGGGCGTATGCCCTCTTTTCGTTGGATCGCCTCCATGACCCTAACAAAAGAGCTGGCATGCATAAAGGAATAACGGCTGACGGTGATGATTCCGTACCCCATGGACGCAAGTGCATTCTTGCGCTCCTCATCGATGGCGCGGTCTTCTTCCGCGTCATGATAAAAACCGTTGTATTCAATGTCTGTGCGAGATTTCTTTAGATACGCATCCATAAAAAACTTTTTGCGTCTCGTGAGATTCTTTGCGGCAGCGGTGACCTGCACCTCGTAATCGGTCTCAATTCCCTTAATACCAAGCCCTCCTTCGCTTTTGGGCAGCGTTAGCATCATGACAAATGCCGTTTCCATGGGAGACCGGCATCCGTCGCGTACACATTGGATCGCCTTTCGGGCAAGGGCCAAACCGTCGCATCTGGTAATGGAATTAAAGAACTGCTTTAACCTCTCGGTCGAGGTGAGCGCGAAACGCTCGGTATAGGAGGTGGAAGAGTCGGTTCCAAGGGAATAAGCGCCGCACAGTTCAAAGTAGTACTCCACTAGTTCGCGAAAAGAAAGATAGGTGGCGGCCTGAAGTGCGCAAAGCTCAACGCCAACAATGAAGATGCCATCTTTGAGCTCTATAAAGCGTGAGTTCGAGAATCGTTTTGAAGATACGTGGCATTGACAGTTCATTGCATAGCGCGCATTCCTGCGATCAAACACCATCACCTCGAGAGAACCATTTGCGTCGAGGGAAACATCATGTTTGGTGAGCCATTCTGCGGCTGCGTCAAGGAGCGTTCCGGTGGGACATGATCCGTAAATCGCGGCAGGGTTACAGGACTCGATGCCTTTCGCAGACACCGAATGCGCGGCCTGGTAGACCGCTTTTGCAGTGGTATGTGACAATACGATACTCATGCTATATATCGTGTCAGCTAATGCCGTGTTGATGGCGCTGAGTGAAAAAGTCGTTTTAGAGGTCTAACCAAATGCTGTCCAAAAGCTTGACGCAATTATGAGTTGGTATGCCCTAAATAAAAGTTTTCGCAGCTTAGCTATAGCATATAAATACTCAATTGCCGCACATTTGATAGTGATGCATCACCATCCGACAACGAATTACGTGTCGGGAATTGGCCGAAATCGTTCAAAATGAGGGTTCAGAATTTGTGATGGCAGATTTATTTGTGGAACGTAGGGCGGCCCCGCTGCGGGGTTTCCCGCTGCGAGGCCGCCCGTGATCTACGCCGGAGTTTGTCGTAGACGTTTCTACTTGGCAAACAGGTTCTTGAGGTTGAACTCGGCTTGAACGGTGCGGAGCATGAGGTCGGTGTCGTCCAGACCCAGATGCTGCTCGCTGGCGTCGGCGGCGAGGGTTCCACGGCGGCGCGCCCAGTTCTCGAGCGCGGCGGGGGCGGACTCGCGGGGGAGCGAGCGGACGTCGGCATCCAGGCTGCGGCAGATCTGGCGCGAGTCGATGACGATGATCTTGCCGGCGCGGCGTGCCTCGGCGTAACCGTCCAGATGAATTTTGAACCAGCTGTCCTCGAACGCGGCGTTATGCGCCATGTACGGGTACTTCTTCATAAGCTTGAGCAGCTGCTTCTGCAGTTCCTTGTTCTCGCGGAACGGCTTTTTGCCGTCGATGTCGTCCCAGGTGATGTGGTGGATATTCGACAACGGCACATCCTCGCCGCGGTAGATGTCAGGCAGACCGCAGTAGTGCGCCTCGGCGTCGTGCGGGACGGCGTCGCTGGTGAGCTCCATGATTTCCCAACCCACATTGATGATGTAACCGCGCTCGGGTGCACGGCCGGTGGTCTCGATGTCGATACCGAGCACGGTGCCCTGGATGGGCTTGCGGGCGTAGGCCACACCGAGCGCGTCGCGGTCGCCGCGGATCTCGCGCATGACCGACGCGGCGGTGCGCTTTTGCATCTTGCCGATGGCGGCGCAGGTGTCGGCATCGGACAGGCCGCGCGAAAGCGTCGCGGGCGTCACGTTGCGCAGGCGTGCCTCGCCAATCTGGTCGCACAGGTCGCGGTTGCGGTCGGCCAGGTCGCGCACGGTGGCAAAGTCGAAGCCGGGGTCGTCCTCGGCGGTAAAGTACTCGGTCTCGAGCACCTTGAGGGCCTCTTCGCCCTTCTGGCGCTCGGACTCCATGGCGCCGTGATCGCCATAGATAAACATGGGAATAAACGGCTGGCGCTCGTATTCGAGTGCTTGTGAAACGTTCATATAACTGCTCCTTGGATGGGCCGCGTCGTGCGGCTCAGGGTCATTAAGATGTGGCGAGATGATAGTTTACCATGGGCAACTATTGGCATCGCGCCTAGGACAACTACAATACCCTAGTTGACCGCTAGGACTTTTACAATGCTGCCGAAAGACACGAAAGGTTCCATCCGTCATGGATTTACTGATAGATATTCTGCTCGACGCCGGTAAAGACACGCTCTCGCTGGTGCCGTTTTTGTTAGTGACGTATCTGGCGCTCGAGACCCTGGAGCACGTTGCGGGCGACCGCGTCAATGGCGCCATCAAGCGCGCCGGCGCCGCGGGGCCGATCGTTGGCTCGCTGTTGGGCATCGTGCCACAGTGCGGGTTTTCGGCCATGGCGGCTACGCTGTACGCCGGTCGCGTCGTGACGCTGGGAACGCTGGTGGCGGTGTTCCTTTCGACTTCCGATGAAATGCTGCCGCTCTTGCTCGCCGAGCAGGTCCCCGTGCAGACCATGGCGATGCTGCTGGCTTCGAAGGCGTTGATCGCGTTGGTCACGGGCTTTATCGTGGACGCTGCCATTCACGGGTTGCGCCGTAACGCCCGCGCGCATGCCGCGATTCGTCGCACCGTGTTGGGGACCGCTGTCAATTCGGCGCACGTAAACTGTGCGCACGATGACCACACCGGCGGCGACATTATCGACGAGGTGGCCGAGGCGGGCGTGAGCGCCGATCACATCCACGAGCTGTGCGAGCGCGACCATTGCGGCTGCGACGATGATGAGGACGGCCACGAGCACGACCACCACCACGGCCATCACCATGACCACGGTCACGCAGACGAGCGCCACCACGACCATGGCCACTCCCACGAGGGCGCGCCCGTCCTGTCGATCATCCGTAGCGCGATCTCTCATACCGTGCAGGTCTCGGTATTCATTTTCCTGGTGACGCTGATTCTGGTTGCCGTCCTCGAGACCTTTGGCGAGTCCGCGATCGAGCAGTTCCTGCGCGGTAACGAGACGCTCGCTGTCCTTGGCTCGGCGCTCGTCGGTCTGATCCCCAACTGCTCTGCCAGTGTCGTCATTACGCAGTTGTACTTGGAGGGCGCGCTGCAGCTGGCCCCGATGCTCGCCGGCACGCTCATTTCTGCCGGCGTGGGCTACCTGGTGCTGTTCCGCACCAACCGCAGCGCCCGCGAGAACGTCATGTTCCTGGTCATGATGTACGTCATCGGCGCCGGCTGGGGCCTCGTCCTGTCTGCCTTTGGCCTCTAAGTGGGTATCTGTGGGATAGGCCGCTAAAACCATCGCCGCGACCTGTGCTTTGGGCGTGCGTTAAAACGAAAAAGGGTAGATTTTTAGGCATGTCCCAAAAATCTACCCTTTTGTTTTAGCGCAGCAGTTCGGTGAGGTTGCGTTTAAAGCGGGCGCGGTCTTCGCCGGTGAAGGCCGCCGGTCCGCGGGTGCGTCCTCCGGTGCGGCGCACTTTCTTTTCCTCGTGGCGGATAAACAGCTGCATGTCGATGGTCGCCTTGTCGTAGACGCGTCCGCGCACGCCGATGGCTGCGGCATCGCGTCCGAGTGCCATGCTCGCCAGGCCAATGTCCTGCGTCACGACTACGTCGCCTGCCTGCAGGCGTTCGACAATGGCAAAGTCGGCGCTGTCGGCGCCCACGCTCACATCGAGCGTCGTGACCCAAAATCCGCATCGCGCATGCTCGACGTCGCGCGGATCGTCGCGGCGAATGTGGCGTTCCAGGTTTTGTGTGCTGTTGCCGGCGATAATAACGGCGACGCCCGCTCGCCGCGCGCAGTCAATCGACTCGCGCGTGACCGGGCAGGCGTCGGCATCAATAAAGAGCGTTCGCGGCATCTAGTGCACCAGTTTGCCAAATTGAATAGCGCGAACAATCAGCGTTACGCCAAACACCAGCAGCGCGGCGCCGCTAAAGATGACGAGCATCTTGGCCGACCACAGCGGATAGATAAACACGAACATGCCGGCGATGATGGAGAGCGCGCCGCTCAGGATGGCGAGGGCACGGTTGGACGAAAGCTCGGACTCCAGAATGGACATGACACCTTCGACGATCCAGCCAAAGCCGGCCACGATAACCACCATCGTGGTGAGCGTCGCGGTCGAGAAGGCCTGGTTGCGCAGGATTATGACGCCGCCCAAGATAATGAGTAGGTTGGAGATGATGCTCGTCACGCGCCAGCCGGTGGGCAGCAGCGGCTCAAAAATGGCAGTGAACAGCCTGATGGCAGCAGTGATTACAAAGTAAAAACCCAGGACAGTCGTCAAAAAGACGAGGGACTTGGCGGGTGCAAAAAGCAGCGCGATACCAGCAATGAGCGCTAAGACGCCCGTGATGGCGTAGATCCAGCGTACGGCCTTGACGGCTTTGCCCGCCATGCTTTTCTCGTCAAATCCAAACTGGCTCGATTTTTGGTCATCGTTCTTAAAGATGCCCATAATGTCTTCTTTCCGTGTGGTGCACGTCGCGTTCATTGCTCTCCGTGCGGCGTACGCCAAAAGTGCTGCAACAAGTATCGCCCAAGGGCGCCGATGCATGGAGCGGGAAGGACGAATTGCCGCCCCACATTCCCGAATTGTTACTTCTGTTCCCGCTCCAGTGAGGATTAATCAACAATTGTAGAACATTCCGCCGCTGTATGTAATTGTCTAGGTTTTAGGTTAGATTCTCCTAAGAACAATTGCCCGAAATTGGGGGTCCCTATGAACGAAACAGTTCCCGCGGCGCCGGTAAGCGCTGAGTCGATGGCAAAGCAGGGTTGCGAAAAGCTCGGTCTGGAAGCGTTTGATGCGCTGGTCCGTCGTGCCCGTACATGCCGCCGTTTTGACGAGTCCATGCGCGTGCCGCGCGAGTTTTTGCTCGAGCTGGCGGAACTGGCGCACCTGGCTCCCTGCGGCGCCAATGCTCAGCGTCTTCGTTTTCATGTGGTAAGCGGCGCAGAGGACTGCGTGCGTGTATTTGATGAGCTTGCGTGGGCCGGCGCGCTTAAGGATTGGCCGGGTCCTGCCGAGGGCGAGCGCCCGACCGGCTACATCGCGATTCTTGCCGAGCGCGCCGTTCCGGGCAAGCCCGCCGCTCCCATTACCGAGGTCGACACGGGCATTGCCGCGCAGACGATGATGCTCGCCGCCCGCAGTGCCACGCCCGAGGTGGCAGCCTGCATGTTCAAGGCCTTTACGCCCCATGCGATCGATGCCATGGGGCTCGATAACGACAAGTATGAGCTCAAGCTGATCATGGCGTTTGGCGTTCCGGCCGAGATGCAGGTGATCGATGCGATCGATTCCAACCCCGATGGCTCCATCAATTATTGGCGCGACGAGGCGCAGGTGCACCACGTACCCAAGCGTTCGCTCGCCGACGTGCTGGTGTAGTTGAGTGTCACCGCGGTGTGATCCGGCGGTAAACCACCACAAGGGTGCCTGTCCCCTTTGTGGTGGTACGAGGGGAGGGTGTGTGGCAGATCTGTATTTGGTTCGGCATGGGCAGACTGAGCTCAATGTGCAGAGCATTTTGCAGGGCTGGCACGATTCGTCGCTTACGGCGCGCGGGCGCGAGCAGGCGCTGACGGCGCGTACGGCGTTTGCGGCGCGTGGCGTGGCCTTTGATCATGTGTATTCCTCGCCGTTGGGCCGGGCGCGGCATACGGCCGAGCTTATCGTTGGCGAGGGCCGTTCCATAGAGCTGGTCGATGACCTGCGTGAGTGGCATTTTGGCTCGCTGGAGGGCACATCAAATCGCGAGATGCCGCCGCAGCCCTGGGGTGATTATCCGGTTGCCTTTGGTGGCGAGTCGGAAAGTGAGCTTCAGTCGCGCATGGTCGCGGCGCTGTCCCGCATCATGGCCAGGCCGCAGCACGACTGCGTGCTGGCGGTTTCCCACGGCTCAGCCTGCCAGGAGTTTCTTGAGTATGTGACTGGCGAGGGGGAGCTACCCGACAACGGCGCCGTGCTTCATTTTGGCTATTGCGACGGGGCGTTTTCGCTCCTTGATTGGTAACGAACGAAAGGACCCCTATGAATAAAGACCTGTATCTGGTCCGTCACGGGCAGACAATATTTAACCTCAAGCGCATTATTCAGGGCTGGAGCGACTCGCCGCTCACGCAGCTTGGTTGCGGCCAAGCGGCGCGCGCCGGCATGTTCTTGCGTGCGCGCGGCATTGAGCCCGATCACGCCTACACCTCCACGCTGCATCGCACCGAGCAGACCATCGACAACTTGTGGCCGGGCTTGGCGTACGAGCGCCTGGACGGCCTGCGTGAGTGGTTCTTTGGCGACTTTGAGGCCGAGCGCGTGATGCTTATGCCCGAGCGCCCGTGGCGCGACTTCTATCGTCAGTTTGGCGGCGAGGGCCAGATGCAGGTGCGCGAGCGCATGGTGGCGACGCTGACCGAGCTTATGCAGCGTCCGGACCATACGTGCGTGCTCGCGGTAAGCCATGGCTCGGCCATCAAGGAGTTTTTGGATCACGTGAGGGGAGCGGCGGCCGACGAGCACGAGCGCGTGCCGGGCAACTGCTCGGTGCTGCACTTTGCGTTTGACGACGAATCCGACACGTTTGAGCTGGTCGAAGTCTTTACGCAGGAGGATTACGCGCGCGAGCTGGGGCTTGAACCGCTTGTGGCTACTGCAGGTCCGCAGCGCGGGTAGTTTGGGCGTGGCGACGCGGATCGCCGACATCATTGCTCGATGTGAAAGGGGCGGGGATGCATGCGCATGTATCCCCGCCCCTTGTTTGTTGAGCTGCCGAGTCTTTGTACTGGGCGTTTACGTTCTATTAGAACCGCGCGACCTGGTGCGTGAGCAGACCCGTCGGAACCTGCGGCGCGCCGCCGCTGACCTGCGCGGCGGGGAAGAGCACAGCAACGGTAAAGTTGAACGGCTCTTTGCCCGTGTAGGTGCCGGCTGTGCGGGCGTCGTCTGCTAGGAGCTGCGCCGCCCCTGCCAGCGCGGCAGCGTAGGCGGGGTCGTCTGCCGGCGTCGGCTCCGGTGCCTGGTCGAGCATGGCTCGGATGGCGGCAACGGCGTCCTCGCGCTTGACCTCCCACACACGGTGCGTAATGCCGGCGGGGTCGGTGACGGCGTAGAGCGACGCACCTTCTTTGGCGGCGCCCAGGATGATATCCATGACGGGCGAGGCCTCGTAAGCGAGCGACACGGGACGAGGCTGAACTTTGAGTTCGGCGATTGCGTGCGCAGCGGCGGCCACGTCAGCGCTGGCATCGCCCTTGCCGCCCGCAAGTACACTCGTCGGGCAAATCGCCACGACGCCCGTCACACGACCCGGCTCCCCCGAGCATTCGTACACGTAATACGCCGCGCCTGGATCCTTGAGCATCAGGCCATCGGCAATGGCTCCGCGCAGAGCATCGTTGTCGCTCAGGATGCTGCCCATTGCAGGCAACGCCTCGAGCACGCGGTCCTGAGCCGGGCGGATGCAGGGAAACGGAAGTGCTTTCATGGGCGGTCCTAACGCGCGAGTCGGTTTGTTCGCGGCTTATTATGCCCCAACTTGTCCATTCGCGTCCCAGAGCACGTTATCGGCGAGCGCGATGAGCACGTTTTGGCAGCGAACGATATCGGCATGGGGCACATACTCGTTGGGCTTGTGCGCGAGCGCCAACGAGCCGGGGCCGTAGCTCATACAATTGCGGTTGCCTGTCTTGCCGGCAATGACGGCGGTGTCGGTGTAGCCGGTAAAGAAGCCGACGGTCGTGTCCGTGCCCGTCACATCGTCTGCTGCGTGCTTGAGCGCAGCTAGAAGGGGAGATGCCGGATCGCGCTCGATGGCGGGGCGGTCGCCTGTCACGGTATAGCTTCCATGGCAACCGGGGACCGCGGCTTTGGCGGCGGCGATGGCCTGCTCTACCATGCGCGTCGCGGCGGCCGTATCAGTCGGCGGGGTCAGGCGCATATCGACCCAGATCTTAGCGTGGTCGGGTACGACATAGGGACGGTAGCCACCCTCGATCTGTCCAAACGTGATGGTTGATGGCCCCAGCTCCTCATGTAAAGGTAGCGTCGCAAACGTGCGACGAAGCGAGCACACGACCTCGGCCATGGCGGCGACGGCGTCGGCGCCCTTCCAAGGCTGGCTTGCATGAGCCGTGACGCCGGCCATCTCGATCTCGAACCACGTGCGACCCTTGTGCGCCACCTGGATCTGCCCGTCGGTGGGCTCGGTGTCCAGCACCCATTCGCGCGAGCCGACCCAACCGGCATTGATGGCCGCCTCGGAGCCGCGCATAAAGTCTTCCTCGTCGACCGAGCAGATGAGCGAAAAGCCGCGGCGGGGCAGCGTGCCATCCGCCGCCACGCGCTCGAGCGTATGGACCAGTGCGGCAATGGCGCAGGCCAGGCCACCCTTCATATCGCAGGCACCGCGGCCATAGAGTTTATCGTCGCGCACAACCGCCCCAAGCGGTGCGATGTCTGCGTCCCAGCCATCGCCCAAGGTGACGGTATCCATGTGGCAGATATAGACCAGCCGCGGCTCGTCGCTTTGGCCCGGCACGGCGACTTTAAGGTTGCGGCGCCCGGGCAGCACCTCGAGTTCCTCAATCTGCACGGCATGGAGTACCGGACGACTCAACCGCTCCAGCTGAGCCTCAACCAGCGCTTTGATATACCGCTCAATTTCATCCTCATACGCGCCCGGGTCTGAGCTGTCGATCCGCACAAGCTCCTGCGCAAGCCGCCAGGCAAAGTCCTCATCAACCATATGCAACCTCACAATCAGTTTGCTTTCCAAACCGATTGTAAGCCTCCTGAGAGATTCGCGACGCGCGCGCAGCAGCATTTACCGTTCGCAGGCGGAGCCAGCGCGTTTGCCGTCCGAGCGGGTTTACAAACGGCGCGGTGGGTACGTAGCCTTTATGGACGACATGCTGTGCGACATATCTGCCTTTCGGTATCACCGGATACCTCCACAGGTTTTGGCGATAATGCCGGACCTGCCCGATTCTGCGGACGATCCGCGCAGGGAGCGCCTTTGCGAGCATCCGCTCGTCGCGCATTTCCTGGGCACCCCGTTACACGTTTTGGCGCAGGGCGGCTGCGGGCGTAAGGGCGATCGCATTGTCAGGCATGTTTGGAACGGGGAGAGGCCGTTTGATTCCGTGCGGCAGACAGAGTTTGGCCTCGATGTCGCGTCCCCACTCTTTACCCTGCTGTCCCTGGCTTCCTCGGTCTCAAACGAGCGTCTGATCATGTGCATGTATGAGATGTGCGGCACCTTTGCCGTGTGCAAGATTGCGCCTCAGGTAAAGTCGGCACTTGTACAGGCATATGGGGGCCAGTGGGGTGACGCACAGTTGGGCTGGGAAAACGTAAAGGATGTCTCGGGGAGTCCAACGGACTTGTGGAAACGACCGCCCTTGATCGAGCTCTCTGAACTTGCAGAGTACGTCGATAAGATCCGGGGGCTCCGCGGCGCTAAATCGTTCACACGTGCCGCGAAATGCATTACGGGGGTGGCAGCATCGCCGCTCGAGGTCCAGGCTTCGATGCTGTTTGGCCTTACGAGGTTGCGCGGCGGCGAAGGGCTGCGCCTTACCAATAACGTTGAGATTCGTATGACGCGCAGCGCCCGCCTGATTTCGGGGCTTGATAGGCGCTATGCCGATATCCTGCTGGCAAATAAGGATGGCAGCCGAGAGTGCCTTGTTGAATGCCAGGGTAAAGCCATTCATGGATCCATTGAATCCAAGATCTCGGACTCCGATCGAACGACGGCGCTGCAAGCGATGGGATATCCTGTCGTTCTGATGACCTATGGTCAGCTGGTCGACTCCGATGCCTTCCGCGTGGTGATGGAACTCATCATGTCCTATCTCGATGTGCCGTTGAAAGACAAGACGCCGCGGCAGCAGGAGCTCGAACGGCGACTTCGTGAGGAGATTTTTATCGATTGGGCGGGAATGTAGCCGCGCGGGTGGAAAACGGTAGCGCGAACTAGAGTTTTGGTTGCGAAAAGGCCTCAGTTGCTCCTTGAAATTGCCTTTAAAAGTGCTACCCAGAACAAGTTATTTCGGAAAATGGACAGTCAACTTTAATTTGGCATATAGAGACCGATTTTTACCTACTAAAACCCCTGATAAAGCTGTTTATAAAAGCAGTCGTGCTTAGCGACTTGGGCCTCACTGTCGATTATCCGAAACAACTTGTTCTGGGTAGCACTTTTCAAGTCGCTAGGGGCAACGAGATCGGCCCCCGTTATGTGAAAACGGGGGCCGAATGGGCGTCGTGGCCTGTCTGGCAGGCTTGGCGCCGACGCTACTTGATCACGCGCACGCGATACATCGACGGAATCTGCTTGAGCGCCTCGATGGTGCTGCTGTCCAGGTGCTCGTCGGTGTCGAACATGGTGTAGGCGTTCTCGCCGGCGGACTCGTTGGTCATACGCTGCACGTTGGCGTTGTCCTTGGCGAGAATGGCCGTGATCTGGCCAATCATGTTGGGCACGTTGGCGTGCAGGCAAGCGATGCGGCTCGCGGCGCGCGCCTTGCCCATGCTGCAGGCGGGGTAGTTGACGCTGTGCGCGATGTTGCCGTTCTCCAGGTAATCCTTGAGCTCGCTGATGGCCATGTCGGCGCAGTTGGCCTCGGCCTCGCCGGTGCCGGCGCCCGAGTGCGTGGTGATAAACGTATTGGGCATCTTGACGGTCTTGGGCGTGGCAAAGTCGCAGCTAAACCAGCTGAGCTTGCCCTCGCGCAGGGCGGCGTCGACGGCGTCCTCGTCAATGATGGTCTCGCGCGCGTAGTTGATGAGCACGGCGTCCGGGGCCAGCAGGTCGATCTGCTCGGTGCTGATCATACCGATGGTGTCGGCCTTGCTGGGCACGTGCACGGTGAGGTAGTCGCAGCCGCGGCACAGGTCCTCCAGCGTGCCCACGCGCTGCACCTCGCGGCTCAGCACCCACGCGTGCTCGACGGAAATGAACGGATCGTAGCCGTAGACGTCCATGCCCAGATCGACGCAGGCGTTGGCGACCTTGGAGCCCACGTTGCCCAGGCCGATGACGCCGATGCGCTTGCCCTTGAGCTCGCGGCCCACAAAGGCCTTCTTGGCCTTCTCGGCATCGACCTGAATCTCGGGGTCGTCGGCGTTGTCGCGCACCCAGTTCATCGACTGCACCACGCCGCGGCTCGAAAGCACCAGCATGCCCAGGACGAGCTCCTTGACGGCGTTGCTGTTGGCGCCGGGCGAGTTAAAGACGACGACGCCCTTCTTGGCGTACTCCTCGACGGGGATGTTGTTGACGCCGGCGCCGCAGCGGGCGATGGCGCGGATGCCCTCGGGCAGCTCGTAGCCGTGCAGGTCGGTCGAGCGCATCAGGATGGCGTCGGCCTCCTCGGCGGTGTCCACAAGCTCGTAGCCCTCGCCAAACTCGACTTTGCCGTCTTTGGTGATGTCATCGATGGTCTTAATCTTACGCATGGAAAAACTCCTTAGCAGGTTTTAGATGTAAACAGGGTGGTCTGAGGTGGCTGGTCGGCCCGCGTGTTGCGGGCTAGTTAGATCGCGGACTCAAACTGTGCTGCGCTTCGAAGTCCTTCATGTACGTGGCCAGTGCCTGCACGTCCTCCATGGTGACGGCGTTGTACACGCTGGCGCGCATGCCGCCGACGAGGCGATGGCCCTTGACGTTTTGAATCTGGTGCTCGGCCGCGCCCGCGACAAAGGCGGCGTCGAGTTCGGCGTCGCCGGTGCGGAACGTGACGTTGGCGATGGAACGGCTGTCTGCCTGCGTGGTACCGTGGAACAGCTCGCTGTTCTGGAGCAGGTCGTAGAGCAGGTTGGCCTTGGCCCAGTTGCGCTCGGCCATGGCGGCAAGTCCACCGGTCTGCTCAACCCAACGGAACACCTTGCCGCACACGTAGATGCCAAAGGTGTTGGGCGTGTTGAGCATGGAGCCCTTGGCGGCCTGGGTCTTAAGGTCCATGTACTGCGGCGTTTGCGCAAAGGCCGGGCCTTTGGCGATGAGGTCGTCGCGTACGATGACCACGGTCACGCCCGCGGCGCCGGCGTTTTTCTGCGCGCCGGCGTAGATGAGGCCGTAACGCTCAACGTCGAGCGGCTGCGACAGAAAGCAGCTCGAGACATCGGCGACCAGCGGCACGTCGCCGCAATTGGGCAGCTCGTGGTACATGGTGCCAAAGATGGTGTTGTTCTGGCAGATGTAGACGTAGTCGAGCCCGTCGCCCGCGGCCTCGGCGGCAATGCGCGCGTTGATGTCGGCCATGTCGGGGATGCGGTCGAAGTTGGTGTCCTCGGAGCTCGCGAGCAGCACGGCCTCGCCGTACTTGGCGGCCTCTTTGTACGCCTTGTTGGCAAAGTTGCCGGTCACGACGTAGCCGGCGCGGCCGCGGCGCATGAGGTTCATGGGGATGCCCGCAAACTGCAGCGTGGCGCCGCCCTGTAAAAACAGGACACGGTAGTTGTCGGGGATGCTCAGCAGGCGGCGTAGGGTTGCCTCGGCGTCGTCGATGATCTGCTGGTACATGCTAGATCGATGGCTCATCTCGAGCACGGACATGCCGCAACCGCGGTAGTCCATCATCTCGTCGGCGATCTCGGCGAGCACGCTTGTGGGCAGTGCAGCCGGGCCAGCTGAGAAGTTGTGCACACGTGCCATCTTCTAGTTCCCCCTCGTAGTCGTTTGAACGTTCGGGATACTTTAGCACAGTGGAGCGCCGGGCGCGACCGCATCACGGTAAAACTCGAGTGCGCCGCTATGATTTACAGGATGGTTACATGGGGGAGGGGTGACCTTACCTGATGGCTCGCATCCGATCTGCCTCGGCTTTTGCTTGCTTCCAAGGACGCACTCGGTCGTTTACGAGGTCATCGTAGCCGCGGGCGATGGCGCGTTGAATGCGATCTTCGCGTTCCTGAATGGCGGTTAGCGCGCGTCTGCTCGTCATAGGCCTCGGCATTCATGACGACAAGCGATGCCGACCCGTTTTTGGTTAGGTAGACGGGCTCTTTGGTTTGGTGGCAGCTATCTGCTATGGAACCAAAGTTGCGTTGCAGATCGGAAATAGGCTTTACGACAGGCATATGAAAATCCTTACATAGAATCATATGTATAACTCTATGCTGAGTGTAGCGGAGGGTGGCGTTGGGCGCGTGCGTGCCTGCATTCGTAAGCGCGGTTGTCTGGCAAGTGTGATTTGGGGCGACCTCGTTAAAGTTTCTAAGCTGCGAAAATGACCGTTAACCGGATTAAATTTTGTTGCTCAACATTTGACACTCTGGGCGTGGTAACTTTTTTACCAACAGGTATGATTATTGTCATGTGCGCCGCGCCTGCCTGCCGGGTTGCGGCGCACTTGTGACAGCCTTTGACACCCTTGGAGCGTGTACTGTGGATGTAACCACAAAAAGCGTTCGGGGGGGGGTGCTCACCCGCGAGCAATTCCTCCCGCATGAGATGCGCATCGTCGCTGCCCTTCGTATGCAGGGCGCAAGCGACGAGCGGGTCATTGTACGCGTAAAGAGTGAGAACCTCTTTCAATATCCCACGGAGCGCATGGTCGCCAACCGCGCAACCGTGTGCCTTCGCCGCCTTGACGCCATGGTGCCCACGGACGCCGTATGCGCCGCGCGCGGCATCGACCCCAAAACCGCCGTCGAGGCTGCGTCATCCCTAACCAGGCTCATGGCATCCGGCACTCCCACGCAGGCGGACCAGGCCATCTTCTACAGCATGATCTGCCGCTACGATATCGTGCGCGAGCTCGTGCTCATCGAGGTAGGGGAGCGCCTACAAAACTTCGATTATGCCTTTACGGCGGTTGACCTCAACGCCTTTATGACACGCTTTACCACGGAGTATCCGGACGCGGCCCGCTGGACTGAGGCCACGGTCAAGCGCATTAAGGGCTCGCTCCGCCAGACGCTCCGCCATGCCGGCCTTATCGGCGAGGGCCAGGGCCCGGAGTCCGAGCGCCTGTCTGCGCTCTTCCTTGACCCCGATATTGAGCATGCCCTTCTGCGGCTTGGCGAACAGTCGCTTGTCGTTGCCCTTACAGGAAGGGCGGTAATCTAGCATGGCGCACATCAGCACCGCCGACGGTCCCGCGATAACTCCGGCGACCGACATCACCGCCAACATCGGTATCCGCTCCCGCGACCGCGTCGTGGCAGCCCATTCCCATGCCAAACGCGCCCGCCAGGAGTTCGAGCGGCGCTCTCAGCTCCTCCGCGCATGTCTGAGCAACGAGGATTTTCTCTCCAACAAAGGCATCGGCAACGAGATTGGATTTCATACCTTCTGCTACGACCCGGCGCTCGAGTTTGAGGCCCGCGCGTTATTTGACACCCTGGCGCATGACTCCGCGGCTGGCAAGCTCCCCTGTGCGCTCAAGGTCGTAAACCTCTATGACGTTGTGCTGGCGATTCTTGATGACCTCGATGTTCTTGAAGCCATGCAAGAGCAAGAAACTGATTTTGGCTCAAAGGCAGTGCTCGATGACGTGGTTGATTATTGCCAGCCTGATGTTGTCTCCGATGTGGTTTTGGACCTGACGCAACCACATGTACCGGGCGATGCGATTTTGCTCGTTGGGGTTGGCGAGGTTTACCCCTTTTTGAGAGTCCATAACCTGTTCGATTCAATGCAGTCTGACTTTTCTGATGTCCCCGTTATTGCGGCTTACCCCGGCACCTTTAACGGTTCATCTGTCACCTTGTTTAACAGGCTTGCAGCAGAGAATTACTATCGCGCAATCGATATCTCTTAAGTGCGACTTTCCGCCCGCTTTGTTGACTGCCGTTCTCCAGCTTTAAGGAGTTTACAATGGATAACACAACTGTTCGCAATCTCTTCGCGAAGGACATCAACCGTTCCATTAATGGTGTTGTTGTCGCTGACGATGAGAAAGACGAGTCAATTAGGCAAGAGCTTAGCGAGTATGTGGTGACGCGCGAGCTGCAAGGTCACTTCGCAACTTTATTTAAGGCTCTGTTAGACCAGGATTGACATGCCGACCTGCCGGCTAACTCGCCGTCTCCCCATCGGGCGCCGGCGTCTTGACCCTCATCTCGAACGGCATCCCGCCCTCCCGGACGAGCGCCCTGAGGAACGCATTGA
>DBGEDL010000060.1:0-23713 GCA_048375035.1 Collinsella sp. | reverse complement strand
GCGCCGGTTTGACCGGCCCGCCACGGGTCAATCTGCAGTGCGGCCCGAACCCCGTGAGGGCCGGCGCCTTTAGACGCGTGCCGGAAATCCAAGGGTTATACCCTAAGAGCAAACCACCCCTTTTAGGGGTGGTTTTGATGTCGCGGTCGCCGTTCGCGAACGTTACCATATCAACATTTCGTGTCGAGGATGTAATCCCGCGACCCACCACCTCAACACGGCGCGCTCGTTGTAGAATATTGCAATGATTGCTCCCACGAGATGGTGCCGCGAGCACCAGATAAGGAGATTCTTGTGTCTGAGACCATTAACGGCAGCCTGAGCGTTTCGAACGACGTTATTGCCGATATTGCCGGTTATGCAGCGATGACGTGCTATGGCGTCGTCGGTATGGCCGAACAGCTCCAGGGCGCCGAGAGCGTGCGCCTGCTTGCCGGTCAGCGCCTCCGCAAGGGCGTGCTTGTCTCCGCCGACGAGAACGGCCTTACGGTCGATCTTCACGTCGTGCTCGAGAACGGCGTCAACATGAAGTCCGTCTGCCACAATCTTTCGAGCTCCGTTGCCTTTACCCTGCAGGAGATCGCCCAGATCGATCCCGCCAGCCTTAAGATCGGCATCCACATCGACGCGCTCAAGAGCCGTCTGAACTAGCATCCGAAAACGGAGATTCAAATACCCATGATTGCAAAGACCATTCGCACCTGTTTTCCGATCGCTGCGGCTGCCGTTTCCGACAAGGCCGAGGAGATCAACAAGCTCAACGTCTTCCCCGTACCCGACGGCGACACCGGCACCAACATGTCGCTCACGCTCGCCTCGGTGACCAAGGAGCTTTCCGCCCTTCCCGCCGATGCCGACATGGAGGCCATCGCCGGCGCCATCACCCACGGCTCCCTGATGGGCGCCCGCGGTAACTCCGGCGTCATCACCTCGCAGATTCTGCGCGGCGTGGCCGAGGGCCTTGTCTCTGCCGATGAGCCCATTACGTCCGCCAACATTGCCTTCGCCTTCCGTCGCGCCGTCAAGGTTGCCTTCCAGGCTGTCCGCAAGCCCATCGAGGGCACGATCCTCACGGTCCTGCGCGATGTCTCGACCAAGGCCGATGAGTGCGAGAAGAAGAAGTTCTCGGCTGAGGATGCGCTCGATGCCATCGTCGTTGAGGCGTACCAGTCCGTCGCCCGCACACCCGATCTGTTGCCCGTTCTGAAGGAGAACGGCGTGGTCGACTCCGGCGCCTTTGGCTTCGCCATCTTCCTTGAGAACTTTGTGGCTGCAGCACTTGGCCGCAGCACCGTTGTCGAGGATTTCTCCGCCACGTTTGATTCCGCTGGCTCTGCCCGCGACGCGGCCCTTGGTCGCGTTGAGATCGAGGCCAACGACGATTGGGAGGGCTCGGAGTTCCGCTACTGCAACGAGTTCCTGTTTAAGGCCGACGCCCCGTTTGACGAGGACGAGTGCCTTAAGTTCCTGGGTTCCATGGGCGACTGCGAGCTACTCGTGGGCGCCTATCCCGACTACAAGATCCATGTGCACTCCAACACCCCCAACCTGGTGCTCGAGCACATGCTGCAGCTCGGTCAGATCTATGAGGTCTTTATCCACAACATGGAGATGGAGGCCCACGACCGTACCGCCAAGATCCACGAGGATCAGGAAAAGGCCGCCGAGCCCGCCAAGGCGCTGGGCTTTGTCGCCGTTGCCGCCGGTTCCGGCGAGGCCGACATCCTCAAGTCCCTCGGCGTCGACGTGATCGTGTCCGGTGGCCAGACTATGAATCCCTCGACCGCCGACCTGCTGGGCGCGGTGGACCAGGTCAACGCGACCTCGGTCATCATCTTGCCCAACAACGGCAACATCCGCATGGCCGCTGAGGCTGCTGCCTCAGCCTGCACCGACAAGAAGGTCGCCGTCGTTCCCACCAAGACCGTCCCGCAGGCCTTCTCCGCGCTGTTCGCGGTCCTGCCCGATTCCGAGCTCGAGGATGCCGTCGCCGCCATGGTCGACGCCATCAGTGAGGTCCGCGATGGCGAGGTCACCCGCGCCGTGCGCGACTCCAGTGCCTCTGACGGTTCTCCGATTCACTCCGGTGACGTCATGGGTATCATCGCCGGCTCCATCGACGTGGTCGGCTCCGACGTGAAGCAGGTCACGCTCGACTGCATCAACCGCATGCAGGAGGAAGAGGAGGGCGACGCGCTGACGATTCTGGCCGGCGAGGAGCTGTCCGATGAGGCCTTCCAGGAGATCGTTGACGCTATCGAGGAGGCTCAGCCCGATCTGGAGATTGACGCCCATCGTGGCGAGCAGCCGCTCTATCCCGTGATCTTCTCGATCGAGTAGGCAACTGCCCATGTCCGAGCTGTGCTCCGTGCCGCGCGTCTCGGAGCGCTTTGCCCAGAGCAATGCGCTCGACGAGGATATCGCGCGACTCAAATATGTTTCGGGTAAACGTGAGGAGGCCCTTCGCCGTCTGGGAATTCGGACGGTGGGGGACCTCCTTCTCCATATCCCTCATCGATACCTCGACTTTACCCGTTCGTGGTCCATCGAGATGGCGCCCATCGGTACCGTGTGCACCATCATCGCCACGGTCGACCGTATCGTCCAAAAGCAGCCGCGTCCGCGCATGCAGGTGACTGAGGTCTCACTTGTTGACGAGACGGGCGTTCTGCAGGTCGCCTTTTTCCGCCAGCCCTGGATTGCCCAGCAGCTTAAGCAGGGCGACCGCCTGGCCGTGATGGGCAAGGTCGAGTTTGCCTACGGCTTTAAGCAGATGGCCTCGCCCCACTTTGAAAAGCTCGAGGACGGGCGCGCCGCAGGCACCATTCTGCCGGTCCATTACGTGAGCGATGGCGTGAGCCAGGCGTGGATGCGCCGCATCGTAAGCGGCGCGCTCGAGGTCGTCGGCAATCCGTTCGATCCGATTCCCGCGCCGCTGCGCGCAAAGCGGAAGCTCATGAGCAATGCCCGCGCGTTGCGTTCGATCCACTTTCCCTCGAGCATGGCTGAGCGCGACATCGCACGCCGGCGTCTTGCCTACGAGGAGTGCCTCTACCTGCAGCTGGCGCTGCGTCTGCGCAACGACGGCGGCCTGGTCGATGTGGTGCCCTATGCCCACACTGCGGGCGAGCATCTGGGCGCGCTAAAACAGGCCCTTCCGTTTTCGCTGAGCGACGAGCAGGAGGCCGCATTCCAAGACATCCTGCATGACATGTGCGATGGCGGACGCGTGATGAACCGTCTGCTGCTGGGCGATGTCGGTACCGGTAAGACCGCCGTTGCCGCCTGCGCGCTGGCTGTGGCTGCCGATAGCGGCACGCAGGCCTGCGTTATGGCGCCCACGGGCGTGCTGGCGCGCCAATATGCCGATAAGACCGGCCCTCTGCTCTCGCAGGCCGGCATGTCCTGGGCGCTTCTGACGGGCGCCACGCCGGCCGCAGAGCGCGAGCGCATCCATGCCCAGCTGGAATCGGGCGAGCTTGACGTGCTCTTTGGCACCCATGCGGTGCTTTCGGATAACGTTGCGTTCAAGCATCTGTCGCTCGTGGTCATCGATGAACAGCACCGGTTTGGTGTGGGCCAACGCAACGCCCTGCGCGCGAAGGGGCCGGGTGCCGATCTGCTCGTTATGACGGCGACGCCCATCCCGCGTACGCTGGCGCTTTCGGTCTACGGCGATCTGGACACGAGTATCATCCGCCATCGGCCAGTCCCTGGCGCTGGCGTGACGACACGCGTGCTCACCGAGTCGAGCCGTGACCTCGCCTATGGCGCCATCCGCGAGGCGTATGAAAAGGGCCAGCAGGCTTACGTGATCTGCCCGCTTGTGGAGCCGAGTGACTCGGCCGATGAGCTGGAAGACGTACCCGGTATCGCCCGCGACGACGAGGGCCGCGTGACCGTGCCTGTACCGCTCCACGATACGGCAACCGAGCTCGACCGACTGCGCCTGGCGTTGCCGGGACTTACCATCGAACGCCTTCACGGCCGCATGCCGGCGGGGGAGAAGGACCGCGTGATTGATGCCTTCAAGCGCGGAGAGATCGACGTGCTCGTATCGACCACGGTGGTCGAGGTGGGCGTCGACGTGCCCAACGCCACCGTCATGGTCATCGAGAACGGTGAGCGCTTTGGCTTGGCGGCCCTGCACCAGTTGCGCGGTCGCGTGGGCCGCGGCAGCGTGTCGGGCACCTGCCTGGTCATGACGCACTCCAAGGGCAACGGCGGCGCATCCGCGGCGCAAGACCGTCTCCAGTCGCTCGAAAAGACCTCGGATGGCTTTACGCTCGCCCAGATGGACCTGCGTCTGCGCCACGAGGGCGAGATCCTGGGCTACCGTCAGCATGGCGGTGTGACCCTGCGCTTTGTGGACCTAGACGCCGACGAGGATCTTATCGAATGGGCCCATTTGGACGCGGTCGAGCTCTTGCGGTATGCTTGCAACCTTGACTCCGTGGCGACGCGTCCCTTGCGCGATGCGGTCGCCACGCGCTATCGACATATCTTTAAGGAGGTCAGCGGAGGATGAGAATCATCGGCGGTGAATGGCGCGGCCGCAAGATCGAAGAGCCGCGTGGGCGCGATGTCACCCGTCCCACGACTGATCGTGTGCGCGAGGCGTGCGCATCTATGGTCATGTCGGCATTCGATTTCGATTTGGACGAGGTTCGTGTGCTTGACGCTTTTGGCGGCTCCGGTGCCTTAGGGTTAGAGATGCTCTCTCGTGGGGCCCGCTCGCTCACGACGTTTGAGATCGATCGCAACGCCGCACGGCTCATTACCAAGAATTTCGAGTCGCTCTGCCGTGACCGTGCGCGCTGGCGTGTGGTGACGGGTGACGTGCTGGCGAGCGCCTCGCGCGGCCGCGTGCCGGGCGGCCCCTTTGATCTGGTCCTGCTCGACCCGCCCTATGCTTTTGGTGCCGAGCCGGTCGAGGAACTGCTGCAGAACCTGGCTCAGCAGGGTTTACTTGCACCTGGCGCTTATGCCCTGTTTGAGCATGCCGCCGCCGATGCGGGCGCGCATCCGGCAGGCTTTGAGACTGTACGTGAGAAGCGCTACGGCATTACCTCGGTCGACCTGCTTCGTTGGGTCGGCGATGACGATGGTGAGGGCGATAGCGCCGGCACCGATGCTGACAACAACGATGCCACGACGTTTCAGGAGGATGCTCATGAGTGACACCATCAATCGCGTGATCGTCCCGGGCACCTTCGATCCCATCACCTTTGGCCATATCGATGTGATCCGCCGTGCCCGCCGCATCTTTTCCAGCGTGATCGTCGCTGTTGCCGAGTCGCAAGGTAAAAACGGTGTAGGCACCACGTTTATGCTCGATGAGCGCGTGGCGCTGGCCCGCGAGGCGCTCGGCGATATCGACGGCGTCGAGGTCCTGCCCTTTACCGGCCTCTTGGTCGACTTCGCTCGCGAGCAGGGGGCGGGGGCCGTGGTCAAGGGCCTGCGCGCCATGACCGACTTTGAGTACGAGCTGCAGCAGGCCGACCTCAACTATCGCTTGGATAACGAGCTGGAGTCCATCTTTGTCATGAGCGCGCCGCAGTACGGCTATATCTCGAGCTCGGTTGTTCGCCAGATCGCCTCGCTCGGCAGCGATGTATCGACGTTTGTCCCGTCCAACGTGGTCGAAGCGCTCAAACATCGCTTTTCGTGACGTTTCTTATTGCCTGGTGGCATGTGGTAAACTAACATGATGATATGTTACCTATGAAAGGAGACCGGATGCCGGGCGAGAATTTTCCTGGCGATAGGATCGTCAGCTTGGTCGATGAGCTCGAAGGGCTGATCGAGGAAGCCAAGCCTCCTTTCGGCAAGAACGCTCAGTTCAAGGTCATCGACGCCGACGTGTTCTTCAACATCCTCGACGAGATCCGCATGAGCTATCCCGAGGAGTGGCAGAAGTCCCGCCGTATCCTTAAGGAGCGCGAGGAGCTTATGGCTTCCGCCGCCGCTCAGGCCGATTCCATCATCGCTGACGCTCAGCAGCAGGCCCTCACCATTGCCGGTGAGCAGGAGATCGTCCGCCTTGCACAGCAGCAGGCCGACGACATCCGCGATCGTGCCCAGCAGTACGAGCGCGAGACGCGTTATGCTGCCGAGGACTACGCAGAGCAGGTCTTTACGCACCTGGAGGAGAACCTCAAGAGCCTGACCGGCACCGTTACCCGTTGCCGTCAGCAGCTCAACGAGGGTGCCGCCCAACAGAATGGTCAGTGGTAATGGCTGAGTTCCCGAGCGTTACCGTCGATCTTTCCGAGCAGCTCGAGTTTCCTGGAGATTCGTATCCGCTGACCGGTAAGGTCGATGTCGCCACCTACACGGTGGGCGAGAAGGAGTACCAGCTTCAGGACGGCATCGACTACGACGTTGTCTTTACCAATGCCGGTACCGGTGTCTTGCTCACGGGCATGGTCCGCGCGCACGCCACCGGCGAGTGCGACCGTTGCCTGGAACCTGCCTCGTTTGATATCGCCGGCGAGATCGAGGAGTTCTACCTCTTTGAGGAGCCCGAGGATCCCGAGGCCTACGAAGACGGCTACGAGCTCCTGGGTGAGGATCGCATCGTCGATCTGGGAGAGCCCATCAACGACGCGGTCGTCATGGACACGCCGTTCGTTGTCCTGTGCAAGCCCGATTGCCGCGGCCTTTGCCCCACTTGCGGTTGCAATCTCAACGTCGAGCAATGCGATTGCGCCGCCCAGGCAGAGGCAGAATGGGCCGCTGCCACGGAAAATCCATTTGCAGCATTGAAGAATCTCAAGCTTGATGAGTAAAACTGTGGTAGTATCGCTACTTGCGCGTAATCGCCACACTGGATAGTTCATAAGGAAGGTCACTATGCCCGTACCTAAACAAAAGCAGGGTCGTATCCGCACTCACACCCGTCGTTCCGCCAACATGAAGATCTCGGCTGCGGCTCAGTCCACGTGCCCCCGTTGCGGCGCTGTTAAGCTTCCGCACCACGTGTGCCCCAGCTGCGGTTTCTACAAGGACCGCGAGGTTATCGTTACCGAGTAACGGTATACTCTGGATGCGATGCCGTTCCAAATGGAACCACAATGGCCGGCTCAATGAGTCGGCCATTTTTGTATAAGGAGCATGTATATGAGTAACGTTCGCGTTTGTGTAGACGTTGTGGGCGGAGACGAGAAACCTCAGGTTGTTCTCGATGGTATCGAAGCTGCGCTTGCCGCCGATCCCGATATCGAGGTCTTGGCAGCTGGTCCCGCCGAAATCGTCAATCCCTTTGCAGCTTCCCATGCACGTGTTGAGGCCCTTGAGGCGCCTGACGTTATCGCCATGGATGACGATCCCATTCGCGCCGTGATGACCAAGCGTAAGTCGTCGATCGTGCTTTCTTGCCGCGCCATTAAGAAGGGCAACGCGGATGCGTTCTTCTCCGCCGGCTCCACCGGCGCCATGACCGCTGCCGCTACCGCCTATGTGACGCCATTTAGATATCAGGCCGAGGGCAAGAAGCAGCCGGTGCGTCCGTGCCTCACCAATGCATTGCCCAACCGCGCCGGCGGCCTGACGGTGCTGTGCGACATGGGCGCCAACCCCGATGTCGAGGTCGACGACATGGTGCGTTTTGCCCAGATGGGTAGCGCCTATGCGCGCGTCGTCCTGGGCATTGAGCATCCCCGCGTCGGTTTGCTCGGCAACGGCACCGAGGATGAGAAGGGCTCCAACTTTACCAAGGCGTGCTTCCCTGCCATGAAGGCCGCCGTTCCCGGCTTTGTGGGCAACTGCGAGGGTACCGACCTGACCTCGGGTAACTTTGACGTCGTCGTTGCCGACGGCATGTCGGGCAACATCGCGCTCAAGGCAACCGAGGGCGCCGCTAAGTTTTTGCTGCAAGAGCTCAAGGGTGCCTTTATGGCTTCGCTCGGCACCAAGATCGCCGCACTGCTCATCAAAAAGCAGATGCGCGAGATCAAGGCAAAGCTCTCGGGCGATGCTAAGGGCGGCGCCATTCTGCTGGGTCTGCGTGGCGTGGTCCTGATCGGCCATGGTGCCACCTCGGTCGAGGCCGTCAAAAACGGTACGCTCGCCGCGGCGGAGGCCGTACGCGCCGGGCTTGTCGAGAACGTCGCCAACTCTATGGACGGCATCGTTTTGTAGGAGTGAGTTAGAGCGCTGTTATGTGCCTCGCGGCCTTCGTCGTGGGGTAGAATCAAAACCGTGTCTTGGCGCTGCGTTTGCGGCGCCAGCGCGTTGATGTTCACGCAATACGAGAGGAAGCGCTATGGACCGCTCCGAAATCTTCGATAAGATCGCCGAAGTTGCCGCTGACGTTCTGGGCGTCGATGTCGCCGACATTAGCGACGAGACTACCTTTGACGATCTCGATGCCGATTCGCTCGAGCGCCTGCAGCTGGTGACGGCCATCGAGGACGAGTTCAACCTCGAGATCGATGACGAGACCCTGCTGTCGCTCAACTCTGTCGCCGACGCTGTCGACGCTATTGAAAACGCCAAGGAGGCCTAAGTCTTGGCTTTATCTCAACGACTCGCGCGCGCCCAGGAAATCCTGGGCCACGAGTTCAATAACAAGGTGCTGCTGCGCGCGGCGCTCACGCACCCCTCTGCCGTGGAAGGTCAGCCCGTCTCGGCGAGCTATGAGCGCCTTGAGTTTTTGGGCGATTCCATTTTGGGCGCCGTGGTTGCCCGCTCGCTCTTTGAGTCCTATCCGGAGTTTGACGAGGGCAAGCTTACGCGCCTGAAGGTGTCGCTCGTCTCGGGTGCCACGCTGTCCGAGGTGTCCCATGAGCTGGGCATCGTCGACATCATCATCTTTGGTGCCTCCGAGACCGGTACCGGCGCCCGTGGCCTGCACTCGGCGCTCGAGAACGTCTATGAGTCGCTCGTGGGCGCCCTGTATCTGGATGCCGGTTGGGATGCAGCGGCGGAGTTCATCCACCGTACGCTTAAGCCGCACCTGGCCACCGAGCGTGCCGAGCACCCCGCGAACCCCAAGTCGTTCTTGCAGGAGTGCGTGCAGGCAGACGGCCACGAGCCTCCTGCGTATAAGCTGGTCGGCTCCGAGGGCCCCGCGCATGCGCCCACCTTTACCGCTGTGGTGCTTATCGACGGTATTCGCCAGGGCCGCGGCACCGGTTCCTCCAAGAAGGAGGCCGAGGGGGCCGCTGCACTCGAGGCGCTCGACCGCATGGGCTACACCACCAACGGCGTGATTCTGAACAAGAAGCCTGTTTAAGCGAGGAACCGTGTATCTCAAGTCCCTCACGCTCAAAGGGTTCAAGTCGTTTGCCGACCGCGCCCATATGTCATTTGAGCCGGGCCTGACCGTCATCGTCGGTCCCAACGGCTCGGGAAAATCGAACATCTCCGACTCGATTCTGTGGGTCCTGGGCGAGCAGAGCGCCAAGCAGCTGCGCGGCCAGGCCATGGAAGATGTCATCTTCTCGGGTTCGTCGGCGCGCAAGCCGGTGGGCGTTGCCGAGGTCACGCTGGTGCTCGACAACTCGGACCATATGCTGCCCGTCGACTTTGACGAGGTCGCCATCACCCGTCGTATGTACCGCTCGGGCGAGAGTGAGTACCTCATCAACTCGAGTCCGTGCCGCCTGATGGACATCCAGGACATCCTGCATGATTCGGGACTGGGCAAGGATACGCATTCCATCATCAGCCAGGGCAAGCTCGATGCCATTTTGCAGAGCCGCCCCGAGGAGCGCCGTGCCCTCATTGAGGAGGCCGCTGGCATCTCCAAGCACAAGCGTCGCAAGGAACGTGCGCTTAAAAAGATTAAATCGATGGACGAGCACTTGACCCGTGCTCGCGACATCAACAAGGAGATCGCCCGTCAGCTGCGGCCGCTGGAGCGTCAGGTCGATCGCGCGCGCAAGTACAAAGAGCTGTCCTCGCGCGCGAACGAGCTTACGCAGATGCTGGCCGTCGACGAGCTTCGTTCGCTGCAGTCGCAGTGGAACGACCTGGAGAGCCGCTCCAAGGAGGGCGCTGCCGAGCTTGAGCTCGCGCAATACCGCCTGGGCGAGAAAGAGCGTGAGCTCGAGAAGCTCCAAGTTATGCTCGAAGAAAAGGGCCTGTTTGTGGGCGACTTGGGCGAGCAGCGCCGCCATATGCAAGATGTGGTCGGTCGCATTAACTCAGACATGCGTCTGCTCGAGGAAAAGGGCCATAACATGGTGTCGCGCCTGTCCGACATGCGCGGACAGATCTCAAGCTCCGAGCATCAGCGCCGTCGCGTGGTCGAGGAGCTTGAGGACGCACGTGCTCAGCTCGAGGAAGTGTCCGGCGCGCATATGCAGGCCCAGGAGGACGTTGACGCTGCTGGTCCTGCCGCCGCCGAGCTCCACGAGCGTCGCGTTGCGCTTGATGCGCAGATTTCGCAGCTTACGCGCGAGCAGCGCGATGTGCAGCGCGTTGCCGATAATGCTGCGCTTGAGCTCGCCAAGGTAAAGGACTCGCTTTCCAATGCCGAGGTCGAGGACAACATGTATGCCTCGCGCTTGGAGCAGATCGATGAGCAGCTCGAGGAGGTCACGGCATCGCTTGAGAGCCGCCGCAACCGTGCTGAGGAGCTTGAGAGCGCCCTTGAGGCGGCTCGTCAGGCCCAGAGCGATGCGCGCGAGGCCACCGAGACGGCGCGCGCTGCCCTCAAGGACCTGCGTGCCCGCGAGAGCGAGGCACGCAACAAGCTGTCCGAGGTGCGCTCAGAGCTCGCGAGCCAAAAGAAGCTCGATGCTCGCATGGCCGACAGCTCGCCGCTGGTGAGCCGTCTGATGGGCGCGTTGGGCGATGATGTCTCGGGTCGTCTGGGCGACGTGCTCGAGGCCCCTCGTGAGCTTGAGGGCCTGGTTGAGCAACTGCTCGCCGGCGATATCGATGCCCTGTTGTTCGATAACGCTGCTGCACTTGAGCGTGCCGGTCGTGCGGCTCTGGACCAAAAGAAGGCCTCGGGCGAGGCGCTGCTGGTGGCGCGCAGCGTGAGTGGCTCAGCGGCTGCCGAGGGTGCCGCCGGTACCCGTCTTGTTGATCGTCTGTCCGTGCGTGCGGGCTACGGTCCGGTCGTCGAGGCATTGCTCGGCGGCTATTACGTGGTCGATGACCTTTCTGCCGCCCTGGCTGCGCCTGTAGTTGACGGTGTGACCTACGTGACTCCCGATGGCGCACGCGTTGCCTGTGGCGGCCTGGTTCGCGTGGGGCTTGATGCCGGCGAGGCTTCGGGCGCCCTGGAACGCAAGCGTCGCATCCGCGAGCTGGAAGGCCTGGAGCCCGATCTTGCTACCGTGTTTGAGCATGTTTCTGATCAGGTCGTCGAGGCCAATGCGGCCGTTGAGGAGGCCCGTGCTGCCGAGGGCGATGCTGCCGGCGAGATTGCCCGCCTTGAGGGCGAGCGTCGCTCCCTGCTGTCCGAGATCGGCCGCCTGGAGCAGAATGCCAACAACGCCGAGGTCGAGCGCGTGCGTATTTCCAAGCGCCGCGAGCAGGCTGCCGAGGCCGTTCGTGCTGCACGTCCGCGCGTGGATGAACTTACCCGTTCGCGTGACGAGGCTCGTGCGCAGGCGAGCGATCTGGGCTTGCAGATTGCCGAGGCCAATGATGAGCTCGATCGCGTGCGCCGTGATGATTCCGAGGCAGCCGGCAAGCTCGCCGATGCCAAGGTCCGCCTGGCCCAGACGAGCGAGCGCCTGCGTTCGCTGAAGGGCCGCGTGCCCGATCTTGAGCATCGCCTGGAAGGCATCGACCGCCGTATCCGCGGAACACGCCAGGCCTCGCGCTCGCTTGAGCTGCTGCGCCTTCGCGTCGATCCCATGCACGAGCGCTATTCTGCCCTGTTGGAGCGCGCCTCGGACTGGGCTGCGCGCTTGCGCGATCAGGCAACGCTTGAGGAGGCGGACTCGGCTTCGCTCAAGAAGACCATCGAGGACGCCAAGACCGAGGTCGCCCGCGCCAAGGAGCGGGTCGATGCTGCCACGGCGACGCAAAACGAGTTCAAGGTCGCACGCGGCAAGCTCGAGGTGCAGGTCGAGGCTGCCATCAAGGCCATCACCGCTGATGGCACTACGGTGCTCGAGGAAGCGCTCATGCTGCCGGCGCCCACCGATCGCGACGCTGCCGAGCGCGAGCTCAACCAACTCGTGCGCCAAATCAACAATCTGGGCCCCGTGAACCAGGTTGCCATGGAGGAGTACGAGCAGCTCAAGCGCCGCGCCGATTACATCGAGGAGCAACTGGCCGATCTGGAGAGCGCGCGCAAGGCGCTCACCAAGATCACCGTGGCGATTGACCGCAAGATGCGCAAGGCGTTCCTGGTGACGTTTGAGAAGGTCGACGCGAACTTCCGCGAGATCTTCGCCATGCTCTTCCCGGGCGGCCAGGCTCACCTTGAGATGACCGATCCCGAGCATCCGGCAGAGACGGGCATTGAGGTCGTGGCGCAGCCTCGCGGCAAGCGCATCACCAAGATGATGCTCATGTCCGGTGGCGAGAAGAGCCTGACGGCGCTCGCTCTGCTCTTTGCCGTATACCGTACGCGCACGGTGCCGTTCTATGTGCTGGACGAGGTCGAGGCCGCGCTCGACGACGCCAACCTGTCCAAGCTCATCGGTGCTCTCGATGTGCTGCGTTCCGATACGCAGCTCTTGGTAATCTCGCATCAGCGCCGTACTATGGAGGATGCTGACGTTCTCTACGGCGTCTCGATGCAAGCCGACGGCGTCAGTCGCGTCGTCTCGCAAAAACTCGATCGCGAAACCGGAAAGGTCGTGAATGCATAATGGGATTCTTTGACGCACTCTCGCGCGGACTTGAGCGCAGCCGCGAGGCCCTCAACGAGGTCTTCTACTTTGGCGGTGAGGTCGACGAGGATTTTTGGGAGGACCTTGAGGACACCCTCGTTATGGGTGACATGGGTGCCGAGGTCGCCATTCAGGTCTCCGATGACCTGCGCGACGCCGCTGCCAAGAAGAACCTCAAGACCGCCCCGCAGCTTCGCCGCGCCCTGGCCGAGCAGCTCGAGGGCCATTTTGTGCCTGTTGAGCGCGACCCGTTTTCCGATACGCCGAGCTGCGTGCTGTTTGTCGGTATCAACGGCGCCGGCAAGACCACCACGGTCGGCAAGATTGCGAGCGCCATGGCCGCCCGCGGCAAGAACGTGGTCATCGGTTCGGCCGACACCTTCCGCGCCGCCGCTATCGAGCAGCTCGATGTGTGGGGTCAGCGTGCCGGCGTACCGGTTATCAAGCGTGACCGCGGTTCCGATCCGGCGAGCGTGTGCTATGACGTGCTCGACGAGGCCGATAAGCGCGGCAGCGACCTGGTGCTCATTGATACCGCCGGCCGTCTGCACACGAGCCCCGAGCTCATGCGCGAGCTCGCTAAGGTGGTCAATGTGACTCGTAAGCGCGCCGCCAATATGGCCGCCGGTCCCATGCCGGTCTCGGTCGTGCTTGTGATCGATGCCGCCACTGGTCAGAACGGTCTGAACCAGGCGCTCGAGTTTAACGAGGCGCTGGGCCTGGACGGTATTATCATGACTAAGCTCGACGGCACGGCTAAGGGCGGTATCGCCATGGCCGTGGCCGAGAAGCTCAAGCTCCCGATCCTGCGCATTGGCGTGGGCGAGCAGGTCGATGACCTGCAGGAGTTTAACGCCAAAGATTTCTGCCGCGCCCTGGTGGGCGAGTCCAACTAAGGAGTAACCAGTGTTTGATTCCCTGAGCGATCGCCTCAACGACACATTTGACCGCCTGCGCGGCAAGGGTAAGCTGACCGAGGCCGATATTACTTCGGCCATGCGCGATATTCGCATGGCCCTGCTCGAGGCCGACGTTAACTTTAAGGTCGTCAAGGAGTTCGTCGCCAAGACCAAGGAGCGCTGCATGACCGCCGAGGTCATGGAGTCGCTGTCGCCGGCGCAAAACGTCGTCAAGATCGTGCTCGACGAGCTCACCGAGATGCTCGGCTCAACCGAGAGCAAACTCGTCTTTAGCAACCGCATTCCCAATGTCATCATGCTCGTGGGCTTGCAGGGCTCCGGTAAGACCACGGCGGCCGTAAAGCTGGCCTACCTGCTCAAGAAGCAGGGCCGCTCGCCGCTGCTCGCCGCGTGCGACGTCTACCGTCCCGCCGCTGCCGACCAGCTGGCCACGCTCGGTGGCGAGATCGGCGTGCCGGTCTTCCGCGGTGACGGAGCGCACCCGGTCGATATTGCCAAGGGCGCCATCCAAGAGGCCGTCGATCACCTGCGTGACGTGGTCATCGTCGATACCGCCGGTCGTCTTCAGATCGACGAGCAGATGATGCAGGAGGCCGTCGACATCAAGAAGGCCGTCAAGCCCGACCAGGTGCTGATGGTCGTCGACGCCATGACCGGCCAGGACATCGTCAACGTCGTCTCGACCTTCGCCGATCGCACCGACTTTGATGGCGTGATTATCTCCAAGCTCGACGGCGATGCCCGTGGCGGTGGCGCACTTTCGGTGCGTCAGGTGACCGGCAAGCCCATCAAGTTCGTGAGCATGGGCGAGAAGCCTGATTCGCTGGAGCCGTTCTATCCCGATCGCATGGCCAAGCGAATCTTGGGCATGGGCGATGTCGTAGGCATTATCGAGAAGGCCCAGGAGGCAGCCGATGCAGAGCAGCTCGAGGCTGCCGAGCGTATGCTGCGCGAGGGCTTTACCATGAACGATATGCTCGACCAGATGAAGGCCGTCAAGAAGATGGGCGGCATGAAGGGTATCCTGGGCATGCTCCCCGGCGGACAGCGTGCGCTCAACCAGATGGGCGGCAACCTGGATGAGGGCATCTTCGATAAGAACGAGGCCATCATCATGTCGATGACCAAGGAGGAGCGCCTGCGTCCCTCCATCATCAACGGTCAGCGTCGCGCGCGTATCGCCAAG
Organism: Collinsella sp.; assembly: GCA_048375035.1. Taxonomy (GTDB): domain Bacteria; phylum Actinomycetota; class Coriobacteriia; order Coriobacteriales; family Coriobacteriaceae; genus Collinsella. The sequence goes on along the minus strand of DBGEDL010000060.1, from coordinate 8,801 downwards.
GGCGCCGGCGTAACCCCCACCGAGGTCAACAGCCTTATGAAGCAGTGGGGCGAGATGAATAAGATGATGGGCCGCATGCGCACGATGGCCAATCAGGCACAGGCCGGCGGCAAAAAAGGCAAAAAGGGAAAGAAGGGCAAGAGGATGCGCATGCCCAATATCCCTGGCCTGGACGCTATGGGTCTGGGCGGCATGGGCGGCTTGGGTACGGGCGGTCCCAAGTCCGATATGGAGCTGCTGCGCCAGATGGAAGCGCAGATGCGCAATAAGAAATAGGGCTGTAATTCCAGCTTGATATGGCAAAGGCCACTCGGAAGCTACCGGGTGGCCTTTGTTGTTGGCTTTGATTGTTGGGTTGCGTTCGGCGTCGCGCCCCGAGCTCGCGGTGTCGTGCCGTTAGTGGCAGCCGCAGCCCTCGTGACCCTCGTGCTCGTGATGGTCGTGGCAGCTGCAGGACTCGCCATGTTCGTGGGCGTGATCGTGGTCATGGCCGTGGCAGCCGCACGTGGCCTCGCCGTTCTGTGCGAGCGTGCCGGCGATAAGGGCCTCGACGCAAGCGTCGCAGCTGCCCTGGGCGCCCGCATAGACTGTGATGCCGGCCTGGGCGAGCGCGTTGATAGCGCCACCGCCAATGCCGCCGCAGATGAGCGTGTCCACACCGCCGTTGGCGAGCAGGCCCGCCAGGGCACCGTGGCCGGTGCCGCCGGTGCCCACGACCTGCTCGTTGAGCACCTTGCCGTCCTGAATGTCGTAGATCTTGAACTGCTCGCTGCGGCCAAAGTGCATAAAGATGTTGCCGTTGTCGTACGTGGTTGCCACCCTCATGGTGTCGACCTCCTTTGCTGGCCATACGGCCGTCGTTGTGGTGATGGGGGAGTACGCGATATTGCCGCCCTCGATGATGAGCGCCCGTCCGTTGACCAGCGCGTTTGCCACTTTGCGATGCGCGCGGCTGCAGATTGCCGCCACCGTGGCGCGGGCAATGCCCATGCGCTGTGCGACTGCCTCTTGGTTAAGGCCTTCTAGATCGCACAGGCGCAGCACCTCGAGCTCGTCGACCGTCATGTCGATGGCGTCTCCGCTGGCTAGGCCGTCAGGGGTAAAGCCGCGGTATTCGGGGATGATCCCGACGCGGCGCAGTTTCTCGCGTCTTCCTGCCATGCACACTCCTTATCTGACATATGTCAACAATAGAATAGCGAACGCGCAGATTTGCGCAAGGCATTTTTGGCATATGTCAGAAAATGAGGGCTTATGTTTGGGCTGTGGGGCCGCGTGCGCCTGGGCTACAATGAATCTCGCTTGTAGGCGACTGACAGGAGGGTCAATGAGCAAAGCTGATCAACAGTTTGTAACCATGTGCCGCGATATTTTGGACCATGGCACCACCACCGAGGGCCAAAAGGTCCGCCCGGTGTGGGAGGACGGCACCCCTGCCTATACCATTAAAAACTTTGGCGTTACGGCGCGCTATGACCTGCGCGAGGAGTTCCCCGCGCTTACGCTGCGTCGTACGGCGCTCAAGTCCGCTATGGACGAGATCCTGTGGATCTATCAGAAGAAGTCCAATAACGTGCATGATCTCAACAGCCATATTTGGGATGAGTGGGCCGACGAGACCGGCTCCATCGGCAAGGCCTACGGGTATCAGATTGGGCAGAAGAGCCATTATGTCGAGGGTGACTTTGACCAGATGGACCGCGTGCTGTACGACCTTAAGCACACACCGTACAGCCGTCGCATCATGACGAACACCTATGTGTTTAGCGACCTGTCCGAGATGCACTTGTATCCGTGCGCCTACAGCGTGACGTATAACGTCACGCAGCGTCCGCAGGACGACAAACCGACGCTCAACATGATTCTCAACCAGCGCAGCCAGGATATTTTGGCCGCGAACAACTGGAATGTGTGCCAGTACGCTATTTTGCTGATGATGGTCGCGCAGTCGGTCGATATGATCGCTGGCGAGCTGCTGCATGTGATCGCAGATGCCCACATTTACGACCGTCATGTCGATATCGTCCGCGAGCTTATCGAGCGTCCGCAGTTTGCGGCTCCCAAGGTAACGCTCAACCCCGATGTGCATGATTTCTACGCGTTTACGACCGATGATTTGATCGTCGAGGGCTATGAGCACGGCCCGCAGGTCAAGAACATCCCCATTGCTGTGTAGGTGACGCGCATGACGTGTAAGCTTTCTGCCATTGTCGCCGTGTGCGATGACTGGGGTATTGGGTGCGAGGGTGACATGGTCGTGTCCAACCGTGCCGACATGCGCCATTTTGTGGCGTGCACCAAAGGCTGTCCGGTCATTATGGGACGCAAGACGCTGCTGAGTTTTCCCGGCGGGCGTCCGCTTAAGAACCGTCGCAATATCGTACTCACCCGCGACGAGAGCTTTGCTGCCGAGGGCGTCGACGTGGTGTATAGCGTTGACGAGGCCTTGGCCGCCGTGGCCGATGAGCCCGTTGCGTGGGTGATTGGCGGCGGCGAGGTGTATCGGCAATTTTTGCCGTATTGCACCGAGGCCGAGGTCACGCACAACCATTGCATCCATGACGTGGATACGTACTTTCCCGATTTGGATGCCGATCCCGCGTGGGAGATTGCGCGGCGTTGCGGTGTTGCCACGATTGCCGCGGGCGAGGGTGACGAAGGTCTCGATTATGAGTTCGTGACGTATCGTCGCGTTGAGGCGTAAACCCGATTATCCCTTCGGTATTATCGGGTTGGAATGAGTGGCGGGGCAGCGCATGGCGTTGCCCCGATATTTGTATAGGTGCTGCAAAGAAAGGTGCGGGCAGGCTGCTATGACTGATGCCGTTGAGGTGCTGCGAATCGATTTGCTCGAGGACGAGCGGCTTGATGCCTACGTGCGACTGACCGAGCGTGAGCTGCGCTGCGTGCTGGAGCCGCAAAAGGGCATCTTTATCGCCGAGAGTGCCAAGGTTATCGAGCGCGCAGTGCGTGCCGGATACGAGCCGGTGAGCTTTCTTTTGGGCGAACGCTGGCTCGACCAGATGATGCCGCTGTTTGAGCGCCTGGCGGTACGCGAAGGTGCGGGCCCGGTTCCCGTGTTCGTGGCCTCGATGGAGCTTATGGAGCAGCTGACGGGCTTTAACGTGACGCGCGGTGCGCTCGCGGCGTTCCGTCGCCCGCGTCAGATTCCGGTAGCCGAGTTCTTGGGTGGCGTCGTCGAGGCGGCGGGGGAGCGCCCGGTGCGCGTGTGCGTGCTCGAGGGCATTGTCGACCACACCAACGTCGGCGCGATTTTCCGCTCGGCGGCTGCGCTCAATGTCGACGGTATTTTGGTCAGTCCGACGTGCTGCGATCCGCTGTACCGTCGCTCGGCCCGCGTGAGCATGGGCACGGTGTTCCAGGTGCCCTGGACACGCATTGGCAGCGAGGCGCGCGTATGGCCGCATGATGGGCTGGCGGCGCTGCACGATGCCGGCTTTTCGTGTGCCGCGATGGCGTTGACGGATGATTCGGTGTCGTTGGACGATCCCGCGCTGCAGGAGATTGACCGCCTGGCAATCTTTATGGGCACTGAGGGTGCTGGCTTAGGCGCCAAGACCATTGCTGGCTGCGACCGAGCCGTGCGCATTCCGATGGCGCACGGGGTCGATTCGCTTAACGTGGCCGCGGCAAGTGCTGTCGCCTTTTGGCAGCTGTGCCCGCATGTGAGCAACGAGTACCACTACCAGCCGGGGCTGTATCACTAAACAGATATTTCGCACCGGGCTGTGGTTCGGGGCGTTTCGGCCGACGCTGGTCGGTGCTAAGCTGGTGTCGGCTTTGGTCTTAAATTGCCGTTTTGTTGTATGACGTACGCTAGTGGGGAGGGCGTGTGGCTAAGAAATCTACGGCTATCGATGTAACGCAGGGTGTCATTTGGCAGCAGCTGCTGTCGCTGTGCGTTCCCATCTTCTTTAGTTCGTTCTTTCAGCAGGCATACACGCTTATCGGTACCTATATCGTCGGTCAGTTTGGCGGCAAGCTCGCGCTGGGTGGCATTCAGGCCACGATGGTGCTCACCGAGCTCTGCATTGGCTTTTGCGTTGGCGTCGGTGCCGGCTGCGCGGTCATTACGGGCCAGTTTTTTGGCCAGCACGATGACGAGCGCCTGAGCCGATCGGTCCATACGGCCATGACGCTCGCGCTGGTGGGCGGAATCGTTTTCTCGATTCTTGGCATAGTGTTCGTTGAGCCCATGCTGGTGCTTATGAATACGCCGCATGAACTATTGGCCGAGGGCGTGGCCTATGCCCGTTGCTATTTTGCCGCCATGGTTGCGGCGCTGCTGCTCAATATGGGAACGGCATTGCTGCGCGCCGTGGGCGACACGCGCGGGCCCGCTGTGATCATCGCTTCCGGCTGCCTTGTTAATGCGGTGCTGGATGTCATCTTCGTTGCCGTACTTCATATGGAGGCTCTGGGCTGCGGCATCGCGGTGGCGCTGACCATTTGCTCCAATGCCACGATGATCGTGATTCGTATGATGCACGCACCGGGTGCGTGGCGGCTTTCACTGTCCAAACTCGGCATTGATCCTGGTATTTGTAAGAGCATGATTTCGTGTGGTCTGCCGCTTGGCTTTCAGTCTGCTGCGTATTCGATTTCCAACGTTTTGATTCAGGTGTCGGTCAACTCGTTTGGTGCCGATGTCACCACGGCTTGGGGTCTTTCGGGCCGCCTGGATGGCATTGTCTGGATGGTTACCGAGGCGCTTGGCGTGTCGATTACCACGTTCTCGGCACAGAACTTTGGCGCGCGCAACTACGAGCGCATGCGAAAGGGCTACCATACGTCGCTCGTGCTGTCGTTTATGCTCATTGGTGGCCTGTCTGCCGTGCTGCTGGTGTTCTCGGGTCCGTTGTCGCGCCTGTTTGTCGACGATGCTTCGATTTCGGCGTACACCACGACCATCCTCCATTTCATTGCGCCGTTCTATGCGATTTTCTCGATTATCGAGAACGCCTCGGGTTCCATCCGCGGCGCCGGCGTGAGCTTGCAGCCCATGCTGCTCACGATTTTTGGCACCGTCGTGCTCAGGGTGATCTGGGTGTTTGCGATTATGCCGTTCGATCCGTCGCTTGAGCACCTGCTGCTGGTCTACCCCGTAACCTGGCTCATCACCGCCATAATGTTCACCATCTACCACCACAGCGGCAACTGGCTCGGCCGCGCCACTGCCTAGCCATTGGGGACGTCCGCAATGGCTAGTATTCGATGCCTTGGCGGGCTAGGAGGCCTTCGTCGAAGTAGTGTTTGACGGGGCGCATTTCGGTTACTAGGTCTGCAAGGTCGGCGAGGGGCAGCAAGCCACGGCCGGTGAACACGAGCTCCGTGGTGGTTGGTTTCATCGCGATCAACGCTTCGACATCTTTGCGCGTCACAAAGCCCCGTCGCATGGCTTCTCCCAGCTCATCCAAGATCAGCACGTCGACCTGGCTAATCTGCTCGCGCGCCAGCTCCATGATCTGTGCGGCACAGGCTTCGGGCGTGTCGCGGTCGGCTTGTACGATGCGTAGCCCCAATCGAGGTGCTGCGTCATGTTCGGCACAGTGCAGCTTCTTGGCAAACTGAAGCATGAGCACGTTAAGTCCATAGCCCGTGGCGCGCAGTGCGAGGCCCAGCGCAGCCGTCGTCTTGCCCTTGCCGTCGCCCGTATAGATTTGAACCTTGCCGACTTCCAGTGATGCCATCTCTGTCCTTTCGTGCCCGGCGTCGGTTTATCGCCGTCCGGGTTGGGTATTCTAGAAAACATTATCAACCCCAGTAGATGGAGTTCAAGCAGATGGAGATGGATGACCACAAACGTAGACGGAATATGATCCTCTACGTGCTCATCGCCTTCGTCGTCTACCTCGTGCTCTCGACCGTACTGTTCCCCAACATCGGTCACACGCAGCAGATTACGAAGACCGATTACTCGACGTTTGTCAAAGCGCTCGATAAGAAGAGTGTCGACAAGGTCGAGTACAACACGGACGATTACACGATTTATTACACCAAGAAGGGCGAGGACGAGAACATCGCCTACAAGACGACCGGTGTGCCGAATGACGCGGGCTTTACCGATCGCGTGCTTGAATCTGGCGCCTCGCTTGAGTCGGTCGTTCCCGATAAGAACTCGGGTCTGATGACCTACTACCTGCTCACCCTCATTCTTCCCATAGCCATCTTCTTCCTGATCGGCTGGTGGCTCAACCGCCGCATGAAGAAGGCCATGGGCGATGACGGTCCGTCGATGAACTTTGGCGGCGGTGGTTTTGGCGGCGGCGGACTGGGTAAGTCCGGCGCGCGCGTGATCGCCTCCAAGGACGTGGGCGTGACCTTTAAGGATGTCGCCGGCCAGGAAGAGGCCAAGGAGTCCCTCAAGGAGGTCGTCGACTTTCTGGAGAAGCCGCAGCGCTACGAGGAAATCGGCGCCAAGCTGCCGCGCGGTGCTCTTCTTGTCGGCCCTCCGGGTACCGGTAAGACCCTGCTTGCCAAGGCCGTTGCCGGCGAGGCGGGCGTGCCGTTCTTTAGTATTTCGGGTTCTGAGTTTGTTGAGATGTTCGTCGGCCGCGGCGCCGCCAAGGTGCGCGATCTGTTTAAGCAGGCCAAGGAAAAGGCCCCGTGTATCGTGTTCATCGACGAGATCGATACCATCGGCAAGAAGCGCGATGGCGGTGGCTTTAGCGGCAACGATGAGCGTGAGCAGACGCTCAACCAGTTGCTGACCGAGATGGACGGCTTCGATAACCACAAGGGTATTGTCGTCCTCGCTGCTACCAACCGCCCGGACAGCCTTGACCCGGCCCTGTTGCGCCCCGGCCGTTTTGACCGCCGTATCCCCGTTGAGTTGCCCGACCTGACCGGCCGTAAGAACATTCTTGAGTTGCATGCCAAGAGCGTGAAGACGCAGCCGCCGATCGACCTGACCGCGATTGCCCGCGCCACGCCCGGTGCCTCGGGTGCCGATCTGGCCAACATCATCAACGAGGGCGCGCTGCGTGCCGTCCGCGAGGGTCGCAAGCGCGCCACGCAGGACGATTTTGAGGAGTCGGTGGAGGTCGTCATCGCCGGTCAGCAGCGCAAGTCCACGGTGCTGTCCGACCACGAGAAGCAGGTCGTTTCTTATCACGAGATCGGCCATGCCATCGTTGCCGCTCGCCAGAAGGGCTCTGCGCCGGTCACGAAGATCACCATCGTGCCTCGCACGAGCGGCGCTCTGGGCTACACCATGCAGGTCGAGGAGGACGAGCGCTTCCTGACCACACGCCAGGAGGTCCTGGACAAGCTCGCCGTCTATTGCGGTGGCCGTGCAGCCGAGGAGCTCATCTTTGGTGAGATGACGACCGGCGCCGCCAACGATATCGAGCAGGCCACCAAGCTCGCCCGCAATATGGTGACGCGCTTTGGTATGTCCGATGAGTTTGGCATGATGGCGCTCGGTACCGTTCAGAATGCGTACCTCAACCAGGACACGTCGCTCACCTGCGCCCCCGGTACGGCCGAGCGCGTGGACGCGATTGTCGCCAAGCTGATCGAGGATGCGCACGACCGCGCTCTGCAGATCCTGAAGGAGAACAAGTTCAAGCTCCACGAGCTGGCTCGTTATCTGTACAAGAAGGAGACGATCACGGGCGAGGAGTTTATGAATCTCCTCACGCGCGAGAATCCGCTGATGCCGAAGCAGCAGTAAGGCTGGTTACACAGCATCGAACGCCCCATTTGAGCTTCTATCTCAAATGGGGCGTTTTGCGTGGGGAGTGTTGTATATGAAGATCGTGGTAAGTGCCTGCTTGATGGGCGAGAGCTGCAAGTATAACGGGCTCGACAACTATCATCGAGAGCTGGTCGAGGCTTGCGAGCGCACGGGGACCGAGGTCCTCTTGGTGTGCCCTGAGGTCTTTGGCGGCCTGCCCACGCCGCGCAAGCCGTCCGAGATTGTGAACGGCGAGGTCCGTACCTACGAGGGTACCTCAGTCGATCGCGAGTTTCGCCAGGGTGCTCAGCGCGCGCTTGATATGTGCGAGCAGGCAGGCGGACCGGAAGAGATAGTCGCGTGCATCCTGCAAGATCGCAGTCCCTCGTGCGGCGTCGGCCGTATCTACGACGGAACCTTCAGCGGCACGCTCACTCCGGGCAACGGTGTTTTCGTCGACCTGCTGCTGCGTCACGGGTACCGCGTGATTCCGGCTAGCGAGTTCGATCCCAGCATGTTGGAACATTATCCACAGCACTCGAACCCAACACTTCCTCACGGGTGACCGTTTTGGCATCATCCGTGAAGTTGATATTGAGTACGACCAGGTCATCAAAGACGTAGACCGAGTTGACAGGCGCCGTACCCAGGCAGTCCCTCCCCGCGGCCCTCGCGCAGGAACGCGTACAAGGCCCTCCTGCCCCAAACCCTGCTAGGAACGAGTGCAGCAAACTGGACTTTTAAATTAGTCTTTGCAAATAACCTTTGAACCTTCACCATCAATTACAATTCCCTGACGATTGTTAATTGGGCATAGATTCAAATCTGAAAACTCAGTCATTATTCTCTCGGTAACTTTCTTAAATGGCGCTGTAAGAAAATGCGGAAGAACATAGAAATCAATCAAATTAAGCCCTGCATCATCTTCTTGTGAGTAGTCCTCCGGCTTTTCATCCATTTGCTCGATATACTGGATGCTTGGAGCGCATACAATCGCACCTGCCGATTCACCAATCATCAGTTTTCCCTTTGCCAATTCTTTCTTCAACAGCTCATCCGTTCCCGTTTTACGGAGCTGGTCTATAAGGAAAAAAGAATTTCC